>DATMYT010000249.1:0-11183 GCA_035560855.1 Negativicutes bacterium
GCGCATATATACTACATATAGTAGCGAGAAGCGCAATTGTCACTACAGATTGGGAGGAAGACATGGATAAGATCGCAATGAATGTAAAAGAGATGGCGAAGCATCTGGGGGTAAGTGCCTACACGGCGTATCAATTGACGAAGCGACCGGGGTTTCCGACACTGAAGATTGGAAAGCGAATCGCCATTCCCGTCGAGCAGTTTATGGACTGGATCGCGAGGCACGCAGGTAATGATTGAACGCATAGAGAATTTCAAGGGCGACGGCAAGCACCTGACTGAGGAGAAAAACCTTGGTAAAGCCGAAATAATCGTAGGGGATAGGTATGTCCAGAAGCAGCAGCAGGAAGTATAAACGATACCGACAAGCACATCCGAAGGAGCCGAAAGGGGCCAAACCGGAGCAAGAACATCAAAGCGCGCGCCAGCGCTACTTTGGAGAAATGCAACCGCGCCGCGAAGATGGGGTGATCGATCTTACCCCATATGCTGCGGCAATTGGTCAGGAATTGATCTCAACGGCACAATACGATAACGGCAGAAGCACTTTAAAACGCCGGGGCCGTCCGATGAAGCAGAGAGCACTATTATAATGTGCTCTTTTTTGTTACCACGAAAGCAACAGTTTAGGGGGAAACACGTTTGATCGATTTTCAACGAATCCGAGAATCGACGGATATCATAGCGATAGCAAGGTGGCTGGGATTGGAGGTACAGGGAGAAAAAGCAAGGTGTCCATTTCACCAAGATCACACGCCCTCCCTTTCATTCAAGGACGGACGGTTCAAGTGCTTTGGTTGCGACGCATCGGGTGACGCAATCGATCTGGTAGCAAAGTTTCGGAATGTGAGTAATACCGAAGCGGCACAACAAATCATAGAGGCGTTTCAAGTAGGGGGAGCAGCGAAGGCGATCAAGAAAACGAATACAATAGATCGAACGAAACTGGCGAAGTATATTGAAGCGTCTGTATTTTCGTTCGCTGTGACGCTTGCTGCAAGGAACTATGTCGAATTGCGAGGCTTTACATGCGAAAGCATGCTGAAATACCGGTTCGGCTTTGATGAAGCCCGAAATGCGATCGTCATTCCGTATGGTACGCAATCGGATTATTACACCTGCAGGAGTATCACAGGGAAACAGTTCTTCAAACCCAAGACCGAGGACGCAGGATCAGAACCTCTTTTTTACGAGGAATCACTCGACCAAGATGAGCCTGTATTTGTCGTTGAGAGCGCTATTTGCGCTCTGTCGATCATGCAGGAGGGTGGGTACGCGGTTTCGACGTGCGGGACGGGAGCAAATAAGCTCATCAGTGCGTTGAAGAAAAGATCATCGGTACCACCATTGATCATCTGCATGGATCGGGATGAGCCAGGCACGGAAGCCTCGCAAAAACTCTGTGAGCAGTTGAAAACCACGGGCATTGTACATTTGTCTCTGACCACAACGGAAGGCTATAAGGATCCCAACGAATTTCTGGTCGGCGATACGGAACGGTTTCGCGCATGGGTTCAGGATGCAGTGGAAGAAGCGCAAGTGCTGCCACCGATAGAGAAACGGATTCGGAGAAATGAAATCACTGTGCCAGCGAACTTATATACGTTATGCCCTGAAGGCAATGAGAGATTTAAAAGTTCGGACATCGGAAACAGCAGGTTGTTCGCTGATTTTTATAAGGATACCGTTCGATACGTGCCAGAACGAAAACTCTGGTACGTTTTTGATGGAATGCGATGGATTCCTGATGTTGGCAACCTGAAAACCATGGACCTATGTATGGAACTCGCTGACATCTTATTAGTGTATGTCGCCGGTATTGAAGATGATGATTTAAAAAGAAAATTCGGCGATAACTGGTGGAGGTGGCAAATCCGACGCACACGGGAGACCATCCTAAAGGATGCCCAGGGCGTCTACCCCGTTCATATGACCGAATTCGATGTGAACCCGTATTTGCTTAATTGCCAAAACGGGACGTTGAATCTGAAGACAAAGGAGTTCTTGCCTCACGATGCCAATGACAAACTGACAAAGATTTCGCATGTCATTTTCGATCCTGACGCCCATAGCGAACGGTTTGATGCATTCGTAGATGAAATCATGAGCAGTGATCGGGAACGAGCAGATTTCCTCCAGCGATCGCTGGGATATGCTTTGAGCGGCGATACGCGGTTTGAATGCCTGTTCATTCTCTTTGGCGCGACGACGCGTAACGGCAAAGGCTCGCTCATGGAAAGCGTACTCAAGGTCATGGGTGATTATGGCAGCACCGTACGGCCTGAGACGATTAGTATGAAGCAGAATGTCAGCAGTCAGAATCCAACCGAGGACATCGCACGCTTGGCTGGAATTCGATTTGCGAACATCTCCGAGCCAAGCAAGGGACTTTTGCTCAACGCGGCACAGGTAAAGAGCATGACGGGCAACGATACGCTCAATGCTCGATTTCTCCACGAAAACAGCTTTGATTTCCGTCCGCAGTTTAAGATCTTCATGAATACGAACTACCTGCCCGTAATCACGGATATCACTCTCTTTTCAAGTGGCAGAATCATGATCATCCCATTTGAGCGTCATTTTGAAGAAAACGAGCAGGATAAGACGTTAAAACCGTTGTTCCAAAAACCAGAGAACCAGAGTGCGATTTTGAACTGGTTGCTGGAAGGGTATCGAAAACTGGAAACCGGAGGGTTAGACATGCCCCAATCGGTCGCCTTTGCCACGAAGCGGTACCAGCACGACAGCGATAAGATCGCGTTGTTCATAGAGGATGAGTTAGAACCTGAAACGCACGGCGAGGAACGCACTTCTACGGTATATGCACGATACCAGAAATGGTGCGATGCGAATGGGTGCTATGCGGAGAACATGCGCAACTTCAAGCAAGCAATCGCGGTGTACGGACGCGTAGAGCGGAAACGGCCGCGCGTCGGTGGAGAACAGACGACGATGTTCGTTGGGTATAAGCTTCGGCTTGATATGAACGGATTTACCAATATCAAAGAAGGAATTCCGTTTGATTGACCTTTGTGGCAGATGTGGCAGGAAAAAAGGTAGTTAAAAAAACAGCCTCGTATAGAGAGGACTTAAAAACCTGCCACAACTGCCACAGAGACCTCTTGGGATATCTGACACACTCTTTACATCGATTATCAAGCGAAAAAATCCAATGTGGCAGATGTGGCAGGAAAAAAGGTAGTTTATAAAACAGCCTCATATAGAGAGGACTTAAAAACTTGCCACATTTGCCACAAGGATTACGAATATCATTTTTGAGCCTCTCAGATAGAAAATGATATGTCTATTCGGCACACGTATGGTGCTGTTCTCACCTGCACCCAACTCTAGCGATGCGATCAGGACGACCGAGAATGACACATGATCGCACTGTGATATCATGCAAAAAGATGTGGAGGGACAAAACAATCATAAGACTGATATCTCTTGACCAGTGGGGGACTATTAATCTCTACAGCATTAATTTATGGACAACGTGGCGGGGTCACGTACAAACTTTCGCGAAAGTTTTGAGGGGAATAGCCCCATACGTTTCAGGGGAGAAGGAATAAGAAATGGGAAGACGAGGTCCGAGACCGGGGCAAGGGGGTAGACCTAGAAAAGCACTGACTGAGAAGATGCTGGATGGCAATCCCGGTAGACGCAAATTGACGGTCGTCAATTTCCCAAACATAGCAGAGCAAAGCAACGCCGATCAGCCGCAGCCGCGTGAATTACTTTCTGCGCGACAGAAGAGTGGTCATAACCTTGAAGCAACGGAGATTTTTACTAACACATGGTTGTGGCTTGACCAGCGTGGCGTAGCGAAGATTGTCTTTCCGCAAATGCTGGAGCGGTACGCAATGAGCGCAGCACGTTGGATTCAATGTGAAGAAGCGATTACGGAATTTGGCTTCCTCGCAAAACATCCAACGACAGGTAGCGCGATCCAATCTCCGTATGTGGCTATGAGCCAGAGCTATATGATGCAGACGAATCGGCTTTGGTATGAAATCTTCCAGATCGTGAAAGAAAACTGCGGTTCTGATTATTCGGGAATCACTCCACAGGATGATGTCATGGAGCGACTGCTGACCGCGCGCAGAGGAAAATGACACAGTATGAGCTTGCATTGCTTTTCTCTACAAGGCACTTTCTAACGATGATTGAAAAAACCACAGAAATAACTTGATATTTACACTCGTTTGATCCATGTATGTGACTACCAAAATGAAAGGAAGGTATTCACAATGCAGATCAGGTACAACGTTACGGGGGACAAACGAAAAGCGATGGTCGCGGTCATGCGGGATGTGCTTCAGGACACGACGCGATATCTCGGCGCACCGAGCTTCGCGTTTCAGGTAGGGGCTTACACAATCGACAAGAATGGCACGGTCACTTGCCCGGACGGCACAGATGAGGTGCAGATCGAAATGCTGATTCGCGAACTAACGCACGATGGGTTCGTAGGCGAACGAGTCGGTGAATTGCTAAAGCCGATGACGCAGGAAGCGACCGAGACACCAAAGGATGAAGTCAAATCATCACAGGTTGACGATTTTGACAGACTCTCGGTTGAGATTCCAAAGGGTGGGATGACACCCGCTGACGAAGAAAACTTACGACACCTGGTCGCGAGCAAAGCAACGCTTCTTAAAAAAGCGCTCGGCACAGACAGTCTTACGATCACAGAACACGCTGACAGGATTGAGTTCAGGTGGTTCCGACCGACTGACGACCAAGCGGAGCTCAAGGCATACTACCAACTGGTGCAAGGGATTTGCGAACTGGCGAGCACACAAAAGCGTGTCACTGCAACGGAACATACGGTTGAAAATGAAAAATACGCTTTTCGCTGCTTTCTTCTTCGGCTTGGATTCATTGGTGTGGAATATAAATCAGCACGAAGTATCCTTCTGCGAAACCTATCGGGCAACTCGTCCTACGCGACGCGGAGTGAAGTAGAGGATGAATAGCTAGAACACCCTCGTATGGGATCGGCCGATCGTTTCCATTGACCCAATGAAACCTGGGGCAACGTCGCCGCGACTGATTGACTGATGACTCAAGCAGGGTAATTCCCCCAATAGCGTTCGAAAATCAAACACTGCCCAAAACGGAGGCTTACGCGAGCCTCCTTTTCGTTGACATGAAAGCTGACGGTGTTGAAGTAAAAGTTTTCCCAGATTCATTCAACTCATAACTATTATTACAGGCTGTCATGTGACAGCGCGGAAACCCATATGACTTCAGGAGGTTAATATTACGGGAGAAGAGCGATATAATATTCAACAATTGCGGGTAGCGGGGCATAGCTACACACAGATTTCGGAAGAGCTGCACATTTCAAGGAACACGGTAAAATCGATCTGTCAGAGAATGGGGATCAAACCCTCTGATACAGAAGAGCATAATCATAATTACGAGAATTGCAAGCAATGTGAAACAGTTCTTGTTCAGAATGAAACTGGCAAACGCAAACTATTTTGCTCCGATTTGTGCCGAAGGGCATGGTGGAAGCAGCATCGAGACAGGATGAGAATGATATCTTCAGTCAAAGTGAGATGCGCTTCCTGCGGTCGTACTTTTGAGGACTATGAGAAGAACCACAGGAAATATTGCTGCCACGCCTGCTACATTCGGGATCGATTCGCGTAGAGGGTTGCGGATGACCAAAGAGCAATTTGAGCGAGAGCTGCGTTATCAGACGGTGCTTGCGGTGGCTAGAACAATGTTGACAAGAGGGTTGATCACTAGAGAAGAATATGATGCGTGCGACCGCAAAATGGTCGAAAAGTATAACCCTTTGTTTGGCGGTCTTATGTGTCAATCAATCGTTGATAAACCTTGAAAACAGAGGTAATATGCGACACGACAGGAGGGGTATATGGCAAGAATCATTCACACAAGGAAACCGACGATTCCTGCAATCCAGCCCAGAAAGCGTATTGCGGCATATGCAAGGGTGTCGATCGAAAAGGAATCCATGATCGAATCTCTGGCTGCGCAGGTCGGTTATTACAGATCTCATATCCAGCGCAATCCTGAGTGGCAGTATATCGGAGTTTACGCGGACGAAGGTATCACCGGCACAAAAAGCGACCGACCAGAATTCAAGCGACTGATCGCCGATTGCAATTACGGTCTGATCGACATGGTGATCACAAAATCGCTCAGCCGATTCTCTCGAAACACGGTCGATACGCTGAACATTCTGAGAGAGTTGAAGCAAAAGGGTGTGGATGTGTTCTTTGAACGGGAGAACATCCACAGCAGTTCTGGGGATGGCGAGCTGATGCTTACCATCCTCTCTTCTTTTGCGCAGGAAGAGAGCCGCTCGGTTTCAGAGAACTGTAAGTGGCGGATTCGAAAGAAGATGGAACAGGGAGAGATCGTCGGATTGCGCGCCATGTACGGCTACATCATACACGGGAAAGAGATTCGGATCGAAACAAGGCAGGCTGAGATTGTCCGCGAGATTTTCGGTCTTTACATTTCCGGAGAATCGAGCATTTCGATTGCGCGTAACCTCAACATGAGAGGAGAAAAGACTCTGACCCGTGTCGCGTGGACGCCCAAGCATGTGAGGGAGATTCTGAAAAACGAGAAATATACCGGGAACGCGCTCCTGCAAAAAACCTACATTTCTGACTATTTGAGTAAGACAAAGAAACGGAACAGGGGCAAGCTGCCGACCTTCTATGTGGAGCAATCACATGAAGCGATCATCGATACGGAAACGTTCAAAAAAGCGCAGGAATTGTTGGCATGCGCAAGTGAGAATAACAGACCCGAAAAGCGGGTCAACGCACGGTATCCCTTCACTGGCAAAATCGTCTGCGGCATTTGCGGGAAGAACTATCAACGGAAAACGACCAAGGTAAAGATAAGCTGGCAATGCGCAACCTATTTAGAACACGGCAAAAGCGCCTGTCCAGCGAAGCAGATCCCGGAAGCAATATTACTGAGTGCTACCGCAGAGGCGCTTGGGACAGAGAGCTTTGATGCGACTTCCTTTTCAAAGCAGATCGATCATATCGAGGTTCCTGCGCCGAACATACTTCTTTTTGTGTTCGTTGATGGACATCGATTCGAATATGAATGGGAAGACCGTTCCCGCGCGGAAAGCTGGACGGACGAAATGAAACAGGCAGCGAAAGAAAGATCGCTGGCGATAAGGGGGGCACTTACTTGTGGAAGCAATCCAGAAACGGGTAACGAAAATTGAGCGAGCATCAGTCGCTCAGGGAGAAAACCAGATTCGACCTCTTGCTAAACTGCGCGTTGCAGCTTACGCGCGGGTTTCGACCGATAGTGACGAGCAGTTTACGAGCTTCGAAGCACAGGTTGACTACTATACTCGCCAAATCAACGCTAATGCAGATTGGACGATGATCGAGGTCTACACAGACGAGGGTATCAGCGGCACCAATACGAAGAAGCGTGACGGATTCAACCGAATGATCGCGGATGCGCTCGCTGGGAAGATCGACTTGATCATAACGAAGAGCATTTCCCGCTTTGCCAGAAACACGGTTGATACACTGACTTCGGTTCGCCAACTCAAGGAGAAGGGCGTAGAAGTGTTTTTCGAGAAGGAGAACATCTACACCATGGACTCCAAAGGAGAGCTGCTGATCACGATTATGAGCTCTCTCGCGCAGGAAGAGAGTCGATCAATCAGCGAGAACGTTGCATGGGGCAAGCGCGCGAAGTGTGAAGAGGGCAAGGTATACCTGCCATATAAACAGTTCCTTGGATATGAAAAAGGCTCTGATGGGCTACCGCAGATTGTGGAGGAGCAGGCTAAAACGGTCCGCTTGATCTACTCACTTTTTCTGGAAGGCCTTATGCCTTCCGGTATCGCGAAGCGGCTGGAAGCCATGGGGATTCCCTCTCCGGCGGGGAAACAGCGCTGGCAGACCAGCACAGTGGAAAGCATTCTAAAAAACGAGAAGTACAAAGGCGACGCGCTTTTGCAGAAGACCTTCTGCGTAGACTTTCTGACCAAGAAGATGAAGCGTAACGAAGGGGAATTGCCTCAATACTATGTAGAGCAGAGCCACCCGGCGATCGTTTCTTCCGAGGTGTACGATGAGGTACAGCAGGAACTGAAGCGCCGCCGTGAAGTCCGCTACGTGGGCAGAAGCGGATGCTTTTCCAGCAAGATCATCTGCGGCGAGTGCGGCAGCTACTTCGGCAGGAAGGTGTGGCATAGCAACAACAAGTATCGGACGGTGATCTGGCGCTGCCAGCATAAATACGACAATGGTGAGCCATGCAAAACACCGCACGTGACTGAAGATCAGATCAAAGCGGCGTTTGTTGCTGAGATGAACCGTATGATTGCGAATAAGGATCAGGTGCTGACTGACATAAGGACGCTGATTTCGACGTTAACCGACACGCGTGAGCTTGAAGAGAGGGAAACCGCTGCGGTGAAGGAACTGGAAGCAGTATCCGAAATGATGCGGATATTGGTGGACGATTATGCTCGGGCACGAGTCGAACAGAAGGTATACGATGATCGATACGCAGAGCTTCTGGCTCAGAGCCAGGCGCTTGAGGAGCAGATTGCTGAGATCGGAGAGCAACGCGAGCAACGAAGAGCAAGAAAGCGCGAACTGGATGCATTTTACAAAATGCTAAAGACGATGGGGCCGATAATTGAGTTCGACGAGGAACTTTGGAATTTTGCGGTGGAGAAACTGAAAGTTCACGTCGACGGTCAAATCACATTCGCATTTAGAACAGGTTAAATCTGATTACGACAAAAATCGTTACATGACACGCATCATGAGTGATTAATTTTTCGAGTGTTTACGAGTGCTGCATTGCACATTTCAGTCGGATTCTTTATAATCAGATTAGTGTTGCGATACTGCTATTTCTGGTATGAAACCGTCAAAGGGAGAATCACATGGCCGAACAAAACACCGCCAACATCGGGTTTGAAAAGCAGATTTGGGATGCCGCGTGCGTGCTGCGCGGAAATCTCGATGCATCGGAATATAAGCAGGTCGTTCTCGGCCTGATTTTTTTAAAGTATATTTCGGATCGATTTGATGCCAGATATCAGCAGCTCGTGGACGAAGGCGAAGGCTTTGAGGAGGATATCGACGAATACACCTCTCAGGGTGTGTTTTTCGTGCCGCAGGATGCGCGCTGGAAGAATATCGCAGACGCGGCACACACCGAGGAAGTCGGAACGACGATCGACAACGCCATGCGCGCAATCGAAAAGGCGAACCGCAGGCTAAAGGATATTCTACCGAAGAACTTTGCGCGTCCGGAGCTGGACAAGCGGCGTCTCGGCGATGTGGTCGATCTCTTTACCAACATTCGAATGGCGGATCATGGTACGGAGAAGGACATCCTCGGACGAACCTATGAATACTGTCTCACGCGCTTTGCGGAGCAGGAGGGGAAACTCGCTGGAGAGTTCTTCACGCCGTCGTGTGTGGTGCGCACGCTGGTTGAGGTGTTGGAGCCGTATCACGGACGCGTGTATGACCCCTGCTGCGGGAGCGGCGGCATGTTTGTGCAGAGCGCGAAGTTCATCGAAAACCACAGTGGAAGCATCAATAACATCGCCGTGTATGGGCAGGACAGCAACCCGACCACATGGAAGATGTGCACCATGAACCTCGCCATCCGCGGCATCGAAGCCGACCTCGGCAAGTATAATGCGGATACGTTCTTTGACGATTGCCACCCGCAGCTTCGCGCGGATTACGTTCTGGCAAATCCCCCGTTTAACCTGAGCAACTGGGGTGCGGACAAGCTCAGCGGCGACAAGCGCTGGGTCTACGGCCTGCCGCCCGCGGGCAACGCCAACTATGCGTGGCTGCAACATATGATCTATCACCTCGCGCCCAACGGCAAGATGGGCTGCGTGCTGGCGAATGGTTCGCTTAGCTCGCAGAGCGGCGGCGAGGGGGAGATCCGCAAAAATTTCATCGAGGCCGACTTGGTGGAGTGCATCATCGCCATGCCGCCGCAGCTTTTCTATACCACGCAGATTCCCGTTTCGCTGTGGTTTATGAGCCGGAACAAGAAGCAAAAGGGCAAGACGCTCTTCATCGACGCGCGAAAGCTCGGTACGATGGTGACGAGAAAGTTGCGTGAGCTGACGGACGCGGACATCGCACAGATTGCCGATGCGCACCGCGCGTTTGTCGCGGGAACGCTGGAGAACGTCAAGGGCTTCTGCGCCGTGGCGACGACGGAGGAGATCAAGCGGCAGGACTATATCCTCACGCCCGGGCGGTATGTGGGCATTGAGGATGTGGAGGACGACGGGGAACCGTTTGACGAGAAGATGCGGCGGCTGACGGAGGAGTTGAGCGGGTTGTTTGAAAAGTCGCATCGATTGGAGAAGGAGATCAAGGAGCGGTTGGGGGCGATTGGGTATGGGGAGTGAATGGAAACGAATGCTCCTCGGCGATTTTATTAATCTCAAGAGAGGATTTGATTTACCCACTACAACAAGAACAAACGGCGAATGCCTTGTTTATTCGTCTTCAGGGATAAGTGGCGCACATAATATTCATATTTGTGAGCCGCCAGGAGTTATAACAGGTAGGTACGGCACAATTGGTCAAGTGTTCTATGCACCAAAACCATACTGGCCTCTTAATACAACCTTATACGTTGAAGATTTCAAGGGAAACGAACCGAAGTTTGTTTATTACTATTTAAAAACGATCCCATGGCAGCAGTTCACACAAAAGAGCGCAGTACCGGGCGTGAACCGAAACGATGTGCATCGTCTAGAAGTGACGATACCACCTGTTTTAATTCAACATTCCATCGCCGCCACCCTCTCCGCTCTCGACGACAAAATCGAGCTAAACAACCGCATCATCGCCAACCTCGAAGCGCAGGCGCAGGCAATCTTCAAAAGCTGGTTTGTGGATTTTGAGCCGTTTCAGGATGGGGAGTTTGAGGAGAGCGAGCTGGGGTTGATTCCGAAGGGATGGAAGAAATTTACTTTTTCAGAAATTCTTACCCCAAAGACTGAAAAAGACAATTCACCTGACATACCTGAATACTCCGTTACTAACACAGGCATATTTACGCGAGAAGAAAAATACAAAAAAAAATTGTCCATGACGAATTCGGCTAACAAGATTATTCGCAGAGGCGATCTCGTTTTCGGCATGAGTAGAACAATTCTGA
>DATMYT010000250.1:0-8229 GCA_035560855.1 Negativicutes bacterium
CTGCAGACGGTCACGAATTCGCCCCTCCTCCACCCGCAGTTCCTGCTCATGCCCATTAGCGGCGGCATAATTCGCTTCTATTGCTATTAGATCCGGCGCCGCCGTGATCTGAAGAGTTGCCTGTGTTGCCCGTTCCACTCGTTCAAATGCCGCCGCCATCCGTCCGTCAAAATCGCGGATCACTTGGTCGAGACTTCGGCGAACTTCATTTTCTCTCACTGCGCCACGATATTCCTGTTCATCGGCAAATCCGACTTCGACAATGCGTAGCCGCTTCTCCGTTTCAGCTTGCTCCCAAGCGACGTTGGTTCTTTCGGCAACGCCTTTTCGTTCATCATATTGGGCGCGGGCGTGGGTCAGTAAATTCGCTGCATCTGTGGTATTACGGCGTGATTTTTCCAATGCACCCCGCAACTCTGTGATCTGAAAATCGGCGGCGGAAATTGCCTGTTCCAATGTTTTTACATCGCGGTATTCGGCGGGAACCATCGCCTGCCGTTCCTGCGTCACCGCCTCCATAGCCTGGGCTTTTGACTCGGCGCTGGTACGCGCCTGTTCCCTTGCCGTGCGATCTGTCTTTGCCGCATCCAGTTTGTGCAGCAGCGCTTCCCCCTGCAGACGAAGCGTCCCAACCTCCGTCTGCGACCGGGAAGCTTCGTCCCATCTCTGCCGGGCTTCCGTCAGCGCATCATCCAGTCGTCGTAAATCCCACAGGGCATACTCGCCCAGTTCTTCCATCAACAACGCCATCGATTGCATGACGCGATCCCGTTCGGCCTGAGCCGCATATTCCTGCTGGCGAAGTCCATCCGCCGCCACAAGGCACTCTTCAACCGTCTGCTTTTGACTGCGCAAAGCCGCCTGATCCGGCGCGTCTTCTGTCGGAATCGCCTTGGCCGGGTGCCCTGTCGAGCCGCATACCGGGCACGGCGCACCTTCCTCCAGACCGGCAGCCAATAATGCAGCCTGTTCGTGCTCCCACTGCTCCTGCAGCGTTTCCAGCAGAGTCCGCTCAGTTTCCCATTTTGCACGACTTATGCTCACTGCAGTTACTGCACCGACCAGTTTTTTTTCGACGGTCAGCAGCTCTGCACGGGATTGGTCCAGTTTTCGCCGCCTTTCCTGAACGGTCCGCCACTGTTTGAGAGAAGCCTCTCGTCCCCCAGTTTCAGCCGCCAAAAGCAAAGCCTGTGATTCCAGCACCTGAAGTTCCTGCATTTCGACCTGCAGCGCAGCTAGCCGAGCATCCGCCGTTGTCAGCGCAGTAGCTGCCTCAACGGCCTCCTGGCGCAAACGCTGGGCTGCTGCAAATGACTCTGTCAACGCTGCGCTTTTGCTTCTAAGGTCCTCCAGACGATTATGTTCCTGAATCAATCCCGCCAACTCCGGTTCCCGCGTCTGGATGGCCTTCCACTCCCGCTCCGCCGCTTCATGACGCACAGTGACCAAGGCCAGCTCAGTTTGCGCTTCCTTGAGCCTGGTAGCCGCCTTCTCCTGATCTTTGTTCCGCTCCTGCGCCACGGCGACTGACTCGCCAACCTCCGCCGCCCAGAGAGCCTTCTGCAATTCAAGACGTTTTTCCTTCATCGCGCCGGATTCAGCCTGCAGTGTCGAAAAAAACTGTGCGGCCGCCTGCCGTTCGTCAAGCGCCTGCTGATCCCGCTGCGCATCGGCCAGTAACTGCCGGGCGATTGTTACTGCACCCGCCGCTGCCGCGATTTGCGCCTGTGATGTGAGAATCGCCTGTTCGTCGGCTTCGGTCCGCGCCCGTAGTTCGTCCACGGTTTCAACCCCGGCCAGCACCTGCAACTCCTGCATTTTCGCATCCAGCCCGGCGTATTGATCTTTCCAGTTTTTCGCCTCTTCCTTCAAGCGTTGTTCAACAACGCCGTAATACTCCGTCCGAAACAGCATCTGCATGATTTCCTGACGTTCGCTGGAATTGGCTAGCAACAAACGGCGAAAATCCCCCTGCGGCAACAGAACGACCTGCCGGAACTGGTCGCTTTGAAAACCCAGAATGCGCTGCACTTCCGCCGTGACTTTTTGTGATTTTTCGGCCAGCGCCGTCACTTCCTGCCGCTCTTCATCAATGCGAAACAGGCTGGCGCTTTCACTAGACTCCATAAGCCCCGAGCCCCGTTTGCGGGCAACCCACTGTTTGGGAGAGCGCCGGACCCGATACAGCTCTTGGCCCACTGCAAAATCAAAAGACACTTCCGTAATTTCGTCAGTCGTTGCAAAATCACTGCGCATGTTCTCCCCGTTGCGCGCCTTGCCGCCAGTGCCGCCGCTAACTTCCCCATAAAGGGCATAGCACATGGCATCCAGCAATGCAGTCTTGCCGGAGCCGGTCGGACCGTGAATCAGAAAAAAACGATAATCCTTAAGCTCTGAAAAATCGATTGCCTGATGGCTGGCATAGGGTCCAAAAGCTTGGATATCCAAACGAAGAGGTCTCATCTGCCGTCTTCCCCTTCCCCGATCGCATCGTCCAAAAAGGCTGCCATCGCTTCCCGTTGTTGTGCGGAAACTGGCTTTTGCATCGACCATTCCGCAAACGACTCAAACAGCTCCAGCCCCGACAACGAACGATGGTCCGGTCGTTGTCCCTGCGTAAGCTGTAACGCTTCCTGCTGATAGCGGTAATTGATTTCCATCGTTTTCGGATACAAAGTCCGTAGCCTGTGAATCGCTTGAATCACTGGCGCTTCGTCCAGTAGTGTAATACTGAGGTAGTCATCCGGGTTCTCGCCATCACGCGGCCCCTGCATCAAATCATTGAATACCCCTTCCACCGCCCGCACATCGCGCCGGGGCAAAAGTGGCAAAAACTCCTGATGCAAATTTCCCGCCCCATCCAGTTCCACGCGGTACACGCCCTTTTTCTGGGTGGCTTCGTCAAAAGAATATTTCATCAGCGAACCGCTATAGGTCAATCGTCCGCCCGCCATTTGCTGCGGTCGGTGAAGATGCCCCATGGCCACATACTGAAACCCGCTAAAATGCTCCATTGATACCGCGCCTGTGCCGCCCACGCTAAGTGGCCGTTCCGACTCGGAAGCCTGTCCACCCGTTAGAAAAGCATGCACCATCGCCACGTTTCTGCCCGCAGCAGCTGGCGTTTGCTCCTGGCGCACCAGTCGCCGGTTGATAGCCGCATCGGCATCCGTCACCGTTTCATCGCCCAGTTCCAGCCGAACGGCTGCGGTATCCGCATACGGAACCAAGACGAACTTTACCGAACCCCATTGATCTGGCAACGTCACCGTAGCAGGAACGACCGCAGAGCAGACATGCAGCCGACTCTTGCCAAAAAAGCGATTGCCAAAGGCGAGACGCTGTCCGCTGTCATGGTTGCCGGAAATCATCAGGACCGGAATTTCACAATCCAACACCAGCTTTGACAAGGTCTCGTTGAGCAATTCCACCGCATCGGCAGGCGGGACGCTCCGGTCATAAACATCGCCGGCAATCACGATGGCGTCCGGCTGCTGATCTTTGGCCAGAGCGACAAATTCTTTTAAAAGAGCCGCCTGCTCTTCGGTCAGCGCTTCACCGAAAAACAGGCGTCCCAGATGCCAATCCGACGTATGGATAAATCTCATGTCACGGCCTCCGACATTTTTTTACTCCGTCGCATCGCCGGATTTTTCCGTTGCAGTTTCCGGTTCAGTTTCAGCCGCCTTTTTCGCGTCCCGCGTAATTTTCCACGCATCGCGGGCCATTTCCAGAATGCGTTTTTCATTTTTGGCCTGCGGATTGCCGACAACCCGGGAAAGATAGGAAAGGGCTTCGTCATAGCGCCCGGTGCGCCGCAATAACTCGCCAACAATATACAGCAACGTGACTTCCGTCAGTGTGCCGATCGGCGTCTTTTCCCGCATAAACGCCTCTTCATAGTTTTTCACAGCACGGTTCAACATTTCGGCTTCTTCTTTTTCCATTTCTTTTTCCCGATAAAGCCAGGCCATACGCAATTCCAAACTGGCAATATGGCTGGACGGCAACCCTACCATTCCTGCGTAGAACACAGCCAGTTTATAAGAAGTGACGGCTTGTTCCCAGGTCCGGGGGCCACTGAGATCCAGGCTGACCTGACGCCCGGTCAGAAATTCCTTCAGCTTCGCGCGAGCGCCTTCCAACAATGTGAAAAAACGTTCCTCATGAGCTGCAAATCCACAGTGCGGGCACACCCAAATTGTGTAATAGTAAGGATTCAAGTCCCTAAAATGCGTGCAAAAATCCGTATCCGTCGATATTGCTACCGCCTGACCCCGTGTTTTGGTCAATTTGAAATTTTTCTCGCATATGGGGCAGGTTTTCTCCACCTGATATAAAGGGTCTATCATGAAAATCTCCTCCTATCCTGTCAAAGGCGTGCAGTTTCGACCACAAGCGCCTTAATTTCCCTCGCAAGTTCCGGTGTCAACTCCCCGCCGGAAAGCCTCCATTGCCAGTTTCCACTGGAGGTGGCCGGCAAATTCATCCGCGCCTTTGTATCCAGCCCCAGCCAATCCTGAATAGGAACCATGGCAACCCGTGCTTCGCTGTGCATCAGACGGGCAATAAGCAGCCTGACCAGTTTCTCCGGAGAAACTGTCGGCGCCGCCTGTGCATAGGTCACTGCGCCTTCATAAAGTTCCGGATTCGCTTTCTGAACGAACTTTAGCCACCCCAGCAGTGTATCATTATCATGTGTGCCGGTGTAGTAAAACGTATTCGGTTGCGGCGCAGGCAAATGAATGCTGGTTCCATCTTCTTCGACCCAAATCTGGAAAGGCAGGATCGACATGCCCGGCAGAAAAAAGGACTCTTTCAATTTCACGACTTCGGGAGTAATGACACCGAGATCTTCCGCCAATATAGGAATTTCGCCCAATTGAAACAATAAGGCATTGAAAAATTTCTCGGCGGGTCCCTTCACCCACTTACCGTGAATCGCAGTCTTGGCGCGAATCGGAATCTCCCAGAATGCTTCAAATCCCCGAAAATGATCGATGCGGATCATATCAACGGACCGAAGCAACCACTGCAGGCGATGCACCCACCACGAATAGTCTTCTTTGGCGTGTTGACCCCAATCGTAATGCGGGTTGCCCCATCGCTGCCCGGTAGCGCTGAAATAATCAGGAGGAACTCCCGCACAGGTTTTTTGCCGTCCCTGTTTATCAAGCGCACACAGCTGAGGAAATGCCCAGACATCCGCACTATCATGCGAAACAAAAATCGGTAAGTCGCCAACAATCTGAATGCCCTTCTCCATAGCATGCCGATGCAATTTTCCCCACTGGTCAAAAAAGATATACTGCACAAACCTATGAAACTCAATTTCCAACGCCAATTCTACGCGATACTGCTGCAGCGCTTCCGGCGTCCGGCGCGCCGCACCGGCTTCCCACTCAGTCCAAGCCACTCCTGCATGGCGCTTTTTCAGCGCCATAAACAGCGCATAATCATCCAGCCAGCCCGCAGCATCCCGGCAAAACTGCAAGTATGCAGTGCTCGCATCCTGCTGACGAAATTTATCAAACGCAGAATGCAGCATAGTATTTTTCCATGCTGTTACTTTTTCATATTCCACCTTTCCGACGCAAAGTCCTGCCGGAGGATCAACCTTGCCCAGGATGCCGCGCTCCACCAGATCTTCCGGCGAAATCAGCAGCGGATTGCCGGCGAAAGCCGAGGCGCTCTGGTAGGGCGAGCCCGACGAATCTATCGGAGTCAACGGCAATACTTGCCAAAGCGTCTGTCCTGCCTCAGCCAG
Organism: Negativicutes bacterium; assembly: GCA_035560855.1. Taxonomy (GTDB): domain Bacteria; phylum Bacillota; class Negativicutes; order UBA1444; family UBA1444; genus UBA1444. The sequence continues at coordinate 5,768 of DATMYT010000250.1, forward strand.
CCATTCTATGAATGTATGGGCGGACGGGCCCATGTCGCCGATTCCGTAAGGGCCGGGCAAAGATGTCGGATGCAGCAGAATGCCGGCGTGACGGGCCGCAAACATTGGATTTACTGCTGCTTTCAACAGTAGCGCCGACAACGGCGGCAGGGTAATCTGCAACATTCCTTGTTCATCCGGCATAAAAAGCGCAGTTCCCTGACCAAAAAATTCGCGGAGCGGGCCAAAGCAAACTGCTGAAACGTCAACAACCCACTCCGCCGCAGCCTCGCTCCGATTGACAAAAACTACGACAGCTGCATCAGGAATCACGTCTCCCAGCGCATCCCGCCCTTCGTCCGTGCGACGGCCGAAAGCAAAAATGTCAGGACCTGCTTTTAGCGGAATCCAACGGCCAGTGCGCAACACCGGTTCACTGCACCGGAGTTCCCCCAATCGTCGATACCACTGGACCAATTCCTGTTCCTCGTTCTCCCATGGATAAGAGCGACGGTTCTGCGGATCACTATGTCCTTCCACGCCGGCTTCATCCCCATAATATATGCAGGGAACACCAGGCGAGGTAAACTGGATCAAGGCCGCCAGTTTCAGCTTATCCACGGCAGTTCGTCGGGCTTCCGGCAGCAAGTGATACCGAGCCTGCTCCAGTTTGCTCAGCTGCTCTTCCGGCGTCGCTCCCCCCAGTAGTGTTAACACACGCGGCACATCATGCGTGCCAAGTACGTTCATGGTCGAATAAAAATAAGGCGACGGGTAATTTTCACTCAGGCTTGCCAGTTGGCGCACGGCAGCATTGGCATCACATTTGCCGGTAAGAAAATCGATCACAGCCGAGCGAAAAGGATAGTTGATGACTGAGTCCAGCTCCCTGCCCAAAAGATACTCCCGCATCACACCATAACTCTTTTTGCGGGAAGCATCTTCCCACACTTCCCCGATTAGTACGGCCTCCGGGTCAGTCGCTTTCAACTCGCGGAACATTTCCTGCACAAAAGCGCCCGGCAGTTCATCGGCAACATCAAGCCGCCAGCCAGATGCGCCCCGTTTTAGCCAATGTTTGATAACACCGTCCGGTCCGCTGATAATGAAATCACGGTAGGAAGGCTCCATTTCGTTGACATTCGGCAGGGTAGTCACTCCCCACCAGCAATCGTACTTATCCGGGTACTCAGTAAACCGATACCAGGAATAATAGGGAGAATCCTTTGAATGCACCGCTTCCTGAAAATAAAGACTGTCTGAACCAGTGTGGCTGAAAACCCCATCCAAAATCAAATGAATCCCCGCCTCAGCCGCAACCGAATGCAGCCGGGCAAAAGCCGCATCCCCGCCAAACTGCGCATCAATTTTTTTGTAATCGCCGGTATCATACTTATGATTTGAAACGGACTCAAATATTGGATTAAGGTATAAAATACTGACGCCAAGACTTTTCAGGTAAGGAATTTTGTCAATGATTCCAGCGAACGTGCCGCCAAAAAAATCATACGCGGCAATATTTCCCGTCGTCGGGTCCTTGGCATAAAACGGGAAGTCGTTCCAGTGCGGATGGTACATGCCTCCTGCCGGCAGTTCCGGCACGGCCGCCGGATGATCGCCACGGTAAAAACGATCGGGGAAAATTTGATACATGATGCCATTCGTATACCAGGAAGGGACCTTGGCCGCGGCATCGTATACGGTGATCTGCCAGTCAGCCTCCGGCGCGGCATTGTATTCGACGCCTTCGCCGCCCAGTTCGTCGGGCGGAGCGCCATACCAAAACGTCCGGTCAGCGCTGGAAACGATGAAGTGATACCAAAGCAGACCCGGAGTTACCGGGGTAGTAAGCTTAAATTCATATCGCCGAAGATCGGCGGCCTGGTCCATTTTGAGCGGTTCCAGGACCTGTTCACCGGCTACCGTCGACCATGATCGCATCCTGACGGACACTGGCGCCGATTCCCAGCGCACATCGATAAAAAGATGAACCGCCGTGCCGCAGGGAACAGCTCCATACGGACGGCGGTATTCAACATCGCGAGAATTATGATACAACGGATAGAACATGGGAAAACCTCCCTTAAGTAGTACACTTGTCCGTAATCTATTACATTATTTTTTTGAGATCAACATTTCCGCCAAGCCGCCATAAACTGATTTTAGTGACCCCTTGTTCCTTGGCAATGCCGCTCCAAAAATTTAACGTCTTAACATCCGCGTACCACACCTGATAAGTAACTCCATCATTTTCATATTCAAAAACCAGGTTCTGACTTTCTTTATCCCGCTTAGGCGTGACGTCATATGCCGCCACCAACACTTTTGCTTCCGCTTCCGTTACCAGTTGCTTTTTGCCATTGGATCCCCATACACACCCGCCTGTAGAAAAAGCTACTGATTTTTCCCCCGGCAAGCTCGCCATCTGAGTTATGACCTTTTGGATAAAAGTTTTATCAGCCTTGGGTCCCGGACCACTATGG
>DATMYT010000251.1:0-2980 GCA_035560855.1 Negativicutes bacterium
GCGAAGTGCTCTGTAAGTAGGTTCACAAACCCCGGATTCTGATTGGAAAGATGGTAGTTGCCAGTATCATAGGAAAAATCAGGTATAATACCCTTCAAAAAGCCTAGGATAAGAATTATAAATACTGCAGACAAGACTTCCCAGCCATAAGTATTCGTTTTTAGATTAATTGATATCATCTTTGATTGAATCAAAAGATAAGTAACTAGAGCCACAACTACTAGAACAGTAACTCTAGATACAAGAGACGTCTGTGGCAGATTTAGGCAGAATGCAATCAGATCTACAAATTCTGTCATCCAAATAACAATGCAGTAACCTAGAAAAGCTAGGGCGAGCTTTGATGTCCCCTGAATTCGCAACTTCATTCTTAATGTCCTTTCTCTAGAACGGAATCAGGATTCGTATGGTTAGTAGTGATGAGGTGTCCCCCAATAGTAGTCCGCTTTGCTACTATATATTCATGGATGTTCTCTTCACACCGTTCCGCTATGTGCTATCCACAGAATTTCATACAAATTTCCCATGATTCTTGCTTTCTCAGAAGTTGTGCGGTGTTACCTTAGGTCGAGTATTTCATCAACGACTGCGAGGAACCCAACTCGACGGTGAAGTTTGCTGTGGTTCAGTCAGCAATGAAGATAGAGAAAATCCACAAATCGTATTACGATGGGGGGATTTCATTCTACGTCGATCACCGAAGACAAAGACTATTTAGGCTCGTTACATGTTTTGTATAAAAACTCGTGCAGCAAAGCTTCAATTTTACAATTGCTCTTAGCAATTAAGTCCGAATACTGTTCATTAGAAAACCCCCAAATCGTCGATTGCAGATCCTCTTTGTGTCCGGTTAAAAACGGGTGGGTGACAATTACACGCAGTTGCTTTGACTCTAGGTAACGGTCGATGGTGTTGGTTTTCGCGTTGTGATTCGACTCATCCCAGGCAGCAAAGTGTGAATACATGGCTGGTTTATAAATGTTGAACACCATGCTGATCATTCTATCTAGATACAAAAAGTATTCTTCTGATTCCACCTTACAGTCGAGCAAGCGCGCATCGCCTACGTCTGCCATGATGCCGCAAAAAACATCCCAATCGTCTGTGCTGGACAAATAGGATTGAATCCGCGCAAAACGCTCAGGAAAGCCATCCGGGAAGAAGACATCATCCTCGCAGACAATAATTTGCGGCAACTGCTGTTCAAACGCCTTCTTCATAATAAACTTATAACTTAGTCCGCAGCCGACCCAGCCGAGAGAATGCCGAAGCCCGGGAAACACCTCAAAGTCATATTCATTGTCTCGATCAAACTCTTCGCGGCGCACTGTGGATTCCGGCAGGCTGAGGCAAATCCGATTTCCGTGAAAGTGGACATAGTCTCCAGCCAGTGTGTAGAATTGATCAAAGCAGATACGGTCACGTGCCAGTAAAAAACGATAGAAATAAAACGGGAACGCATTTGTGCGCTGAACCAGTATTTCCTGATTATGGCGGACTCTCTCAATCCGTCGGTCATCATCGCTTAACCAATATCCGACTTGCCGAACGAGGGCTTCGCAGTCGCCAACCTCAATGAAATCCACGATGTCCCTTAAGCGTGCGTCCTCAACTGCATCGGAGCTCTTTTCCGAAACGATTATACAGGTATTAAGAGATAGTGTTTCATATAGTCTTGTGGTCTCCAGCAATGCGTTTTCGTAGTAATGAAGATTGATAACGACCTTTGCCTTCCGAATCTCTCGATATACATCCTCACCAAAAACTTCAGAACAAACCTTGACTGAGTAATGCCGACTTAATTCCTGCAGCATCGCTTGTCTGCGCGGGTTGTTCGCGTCCCCATAGAACAAAACGTCATAACTTTTTTCCACGGCTGACGGGAGAGAAGACATATCAATGAAGTAGTCGACCGGAAGATAAAACACCTTTGAAAGCAAATCGCTGTTTTTGCCGAAAAAATCGATGTTCACGAGCGAATAATCAAAAATGGCGTAGGCGTTGCGCAGAATCTGATAATAGTTCTCGCTAAACCAGCGGGGATGCACCGTTTGCTCCATTTGATACACGATATAGAGCGGCGGGAACGTTTGATAGTTTTGCGGACAGAGAATGATGTATGGAATATCCGCATATTTTTCCACCGATCCGATGTGCACATCGCAAGCAATATCGATGGATAGCAGATGCTTCTGAATTAACTTGGCAAGATAAAGGGTATGCGGAGGCGTAAGAATGTCAATTCTATCGCAACTGCAAAACTCCGGTTGGTTCGATTGCAGGATTTCCATAGAATGTGGGTGCGCCGATCTATTTCGAAGGAATGAGACAGCCGACCGAATAAAGTCGCGCTGGCGGCTTCCGGCGGGCAGCAGACGATCTCGTAGCCGATAATACCGGGTCGCAATGCGATAAAAGTTGGATTTATAGATTTGGTTCAGCGCGGTTTCCTGCGTTTCCAGCTGCTTTCTGGCCATCAGTAACGCACTTTCATACTCCTCGCAACGCCGCTCATACTCCTCGCAACGCCGCTCATACTCTTCGCAACGCCGCTCGTACTTCGAGAAGCGCGCTTCGTACATATGCATTTCACTGTCATGTTGTTGCTCCAAAGTGCTTATGATCTCGGATGTTCGATCCCAAAACGTCTCGCTTGACGAATGTTCTGCTTTTTTATGTGCCGTTATGATAAACTGATAAGCCTCGCCGCATGCATGCCGGGTGAGCGCTTCGAGCCTGCCCGATTCCGGCTGGATGCTATGATCCCAATTCTGTTCCGATTCTAACGTAGGACAAGGGGAATAATCCAAAATATCAATCTGCATTCCCGCAGCTTGAAAAAAGGGAACAAGGTTTTCCTTTCCCCAGAAACGTAAATGAGTCTCGTCCAGCAGGCCTTTTTTTGTATAATTCCATTGATCCTGCATAAGTTTTAAAATTATGTCGTTGTGCGCAACATTCGGAACAGAGACTAGCAGTT
>DATMYT010000252.1:0-2388 GCA_035560855.1 Negativicutes bacterium
GTACAATAAAGAAAGAAAAGGTGAGGAAATGAAAAAATCGCTTGCACTCGTACTCGTAACTCTTCTGTTGGTGTCTTTTGCCGCCGGCTGCGGCAAGAGCGAACCGGCAAAAACGGCGCAACCTGCTCAACCGGCAAAAGCTGAGCCGATCATTATCGCGTATACGCCGTGGAATGGCTATGGAGCTCTCTTTATTGCAGCAGAAAAAGGCATGTTCAAGGCCAAAGGGCTCGACGTGCAGATCCAGTCCATTGAGGACGTGGGCGCACGCAAACAGTCCATTGTAGCGAAAAAGATTCAGGGGATGGCCGCTTCGGTTGACGTATCCGTTGCCGCGATCGGTCAAGATGTTCCGCTTAAATTCGTCTGGGCCTTTGATGCTTCGGCAGGCGCCGACGGAATCCTCGTGACCAAGGCCAGCGGCATCAAAACCGTTGCCGACCTAAAAGGCAAAGAAATTGCCTACCACAAAGGTTCCGCCTCCCACCTCTACCTGACGACCCTCCTGAAAAAGAACGGTCTGAAGGATGAAGATGTCAAAGCGGTCGAAATGAAAGCCAGTGAAGCTGCCAGCGCACTGATGGCAGGCAAAGTTCCTGCCGCAGTTACCTGGGAACCGCATCTGACCAAAGCTGCCGCTGCCGGCAATATCATTCTGTCTACCACCAAAGATACACCGGCGTTGATCGCCGACGTCCTGGCCCTGCATGCAGACTTCGTCAAATCGAATCCCGACGCAGTGCAAAAGATTGTCGCCGCATTGTCCGAAGCCACCGAATTTATCCAGAAGAACCCGGCTGAAGCCGCCAAAATCATGGCGACCGTGCTGAAGGAAAAACCGGAAGAGACGATTGAAGGCAACAAAACCATCCAATTCTACAACCTGAAGGACAACCTCGCATTGTTCGGCACCAAGGAAAAACCGGGCGCTCTGTTTGATGTAGCCAAGATCGCCGGTGAATTCTATGTCGGGCAAAAGATTCTGACCAAAGTTCCGGATGTTTCTCAGGTCATTGACAGTACTTTTATTGACAAGTTAAAATAAGACGGTAGAAGACAGCGGCGGGGCTGTGGAAAAAGGCGTCTGATGCCGTTTTCACAGCTCCGTTCTTTTTTGTCCCACTGCAGGGTTAATTTGGATGGATGGTGATTGATTTTGGCCACAAGCAAATGGGCCACTCCGAAAGCGGAAATTCCCAAGTCGTTATACTGGTCGTTGGCAGGGCTCGCTTTCGTGTTGTTGGTATCAGTATGGTCGCTTTTGACGTACGGCGGCTTTGTGCCGCCGCTCTTTTTGCCGACGCCGGGGGCTGTCGTACAGGGCGCGGTGCTTTTATTTACGGAGTTTGACTTGATGAAGGATATTACCGCCAGCGTAGCGCGCGTGACGTCCGGCTTTCTACTCGCCGCAGTCATTGGGGTTCCGCTTGGCGTGCTGATGGGTAGCCTGAAAATTTGCGAAGCATTCTTTGAACCTTTTCTCGGTTTCATCCGTTACATGCCGGCCTCGGCCTTTATCCCCCTATTCATTCTTTGGCTGGGGATCGGCGAATCGGAAAAAGTTGCCGTGATTTTCTTCGGCACATTTTTTCAATTGACCTTGATGGTGATGGATGTGACGAAAAATGTATCACAGGAACTGATTGATACTTCCTACACCTTGGGCGTGTCCAAACGAAGCGTATTTTGGCGCATCATTCTGCCTGCGAGTATGCCGGGAATCATGGACACTCTGCGGATCACGTTTGGTTGGGCCTGGACGTATCTGGTCGTGGCGGAAATTGTCGCCGCGAGCTCCGGCTTGGGCTATATGATTATGCAGTCGCAGCGTTTCCTGAAAACTTCACATATTATTGTCGGGATTCTGGTAATCGGTGTCATCGGCATTATCATTGATTTGTTGTTCAAGTGGCTGTACCAACGGCTGTATCCGTGGATGGGCAAGGGAGGAGCGGCCTGATGGAGCAGAAACTTTGCATTGAAGATGTTTCCAAAGTGTTTCGCGAAAAGAACGCTACGGTAACGGCACTGTCCAATACCAGTTTTTGCGTAGCGGAGAGCGAGTTCGTGACAATTCTCGGTCCGTCGGGGTGCGGTAAGTCCACCATCCTGCGCATCATCGCCGGATTGGAAGAAGCCTCAAGCGGTCGCGTACTTCTGGACGGCAAGGAGATTCGGCAGCCAGGCAAAGATCGAGGCATGGTGTTTCAGGCCTATACGCTGTTTCCCTGGTTGAGTGTCGAGGAGAATATCGCTTTTGGTTTGGATGTAGCGGGACGCTCCAAATCGGATCAACAAGATGCGGTGAAATTCTATATTGAGAAAATTGGACTCAAGGGTTTTGAAAAGGCCTATCCTCGCAAACTGTCTGGCGGCATGAAACAGCGG
>DATMYT010000253.1:0-2629 GCA_035560855.1 Negativicutes bacterium
CTATAAGTGGATGTGGTAGTAGCCCACCAAATCTGGGTGGGTATTATTTTTGAATTTGGCAGGAAGCCGCAGAGATTTTAACGAATCAAATAAATTAAGAGCGCTATTTGGAAATTGCAGCGATTTTTTTAAAAAAGTGCGGTTGTCATGCTGTGAAAGGATAAACCGTTGACGTAAAGTGCGGTCCATGAGGCGTTACTGTCGATTGCGGGAGCGTGGTTATATGCAAAGACTTTCGGTTAATTTCTTAGATCCGGGGATGGTGGCGGCGAAAAATGTTCGTAGCGCCGAAGGACGGCTACTTGTGACAGCGGATACGGTTCTGTCGGAGACGATGATTGCCAGCCTCCAAAAAAATTCGCTGGGATCGATTTATGTTTGGAATCCGTTGTTTCAGAATATGGATGTGCCGGATGTTGTTGCCGAAGACAGTCGCATGCAGTGTGAAATGGCCTTGCAGCGCGCTGTCGCGACATATCGAAAAACGAAGGTTTTTGACGTAAAACCGCTGAAGAAGCTACTTCGGGAACTGGTTTCCGAAGTTATTCGCAACAGGGATTCGATGATTCATCAATTGGATATGCGGACTTACCACGACTATATCTATGCCCATTCCGTCAATACCTGCGTCTTGTCGCTTTTGATCGCAGTGAATATGGACTACCCTGAGGACAAGCTCAATGACCTGGCACTAGGAACCATACTCCATGATGTTGGCATGATGATGCTGCCGGACCCGATTTTACTCAAGATCGGGAATCTGTCGCCGGAAGAATCGGCGAAGGTTCAGCAGCATCCAGAAGAAGGATTCAATATTCTGCGCTCCGTTCAGGAAATTCCGATCACTGCGACGCATATTGCATTTCAACATCACGAGCGGGTCGATGGGAAGGGCTATCCTCGCCAATTGACTGCAGACAAAATTTTGGAATACGCCAAAGTGGCGAGTGTGGCGGATCTGTTTGATGCTTTGGTTTCCGATCGTCCATATCGCAAAGGCATGGTTCCTCATGAAGCCTACGAAGTGATGATGATGCTGGGCGGTACATATGTTGACCGCGAAATTTTGCAGCTTTTTTTGACTCACGTGGCTATTTATCCTGTGGGGGCGGTGGTGCAACTCGACAATGGCCAGTTTGGGGTCGTTACCAAGGTAACGCCGAAATTGCAGGCGCGACCGTGTATTCGACTGCTGACCGACAAAACAGGGGCACTGCTAAAGGAACAGGAAGAAATCGATCTGACGGAGCATCTGACGCTGATGATCACGCGTGTCTTAAAGGAAAAAGAAGTATTCGAGCTGGGAGCGGCCGTTGGGAACGGCAACGCGTCGGTATAGAGAGCTTCTACTTAATAAATTTGTTTTCCTCAAGCTCTTTAAATGCTAAATTTAGTTCTTCTCTGGTGTTCATAACGATGGGACCACCCCAGGCAATAGGTTCCCGAAGAGGGGTCCCGGACATAAGCAAAAAACGTAATCCGTTCGAAGATGCTTTGACTTTGAATGTCAGTCCTGCGTCAAATAGAAGGGCATGCTTTGCCGAAATAATGTCATCGACGGCAGGACCAAAGAAGCCTTCTCCCTGTAGAATATAAACAAACAAGGTTGCTTCTCTGTCCGTATCCAGTGACCATTCAGCTCCCGGACTTACTTCCACATCCAGATACAAAGGTTTGACATAGTCTCCTTCCATTGCTCCCTTTTTCCCATTATAGGTTCCAGCGATAATGTGTATTTTCCGGGGTCCCTCGTCGACCACCGGGATATCTGCCGTTGTTAGACCATGATATTTGGGTGCCGTCATTTTGTTTTTTGCAGGCAGATTGAGCCATAGCTGAACTCCGAGCATTCTGTCGCTAGGTCTGGGCATTTCCTGATGAATAATCCCGGCCCCTGCCGTCATCCATTGGCATTCTCCATCCAAAATGCTCCCTTGATTCCCAAGGCTGTCGCCGTGTTCGATGTCTCCTTGGATCAAATACGTAATCGTTTCGATTCCTCGGTGCGGGTGCCATGGGAAGCCTTTGACATAGTCGTCGGGGTTTACAGAATCAAAAGCATCCAACATGAGAAATGGATCAAATTCCTTTGTGTCATCATGACCAATAACCCTTACCAGCTTTACCCCGGCGCCATCCATAGTCTGTTTTCCCGTCACAATTTTACGAATAGCCCTTATATCACTCATTGGTAACAAACCCTCCTTGACAATGCATTCTCGAAGACTGTCTCAATTCCATTTGGCGTCAATGCTGTATTTCCCGGCGCCCACCACCATCAGCACAAGCATGAACAAGGCATCTTCAATCGGCGGCGCGGCGGCAAAAAGACCTTTCGATGTAAACATAACGGCTGTGGCGATAATCAGAGTTGATAAAATCATCGCGGCGCCCAGACGGGTCAAGAGTCCCAACCCGATGAACAAACCGCCGAAAAATTCACAAACAGCCGCGATAAAGCCCAGCTGCACCGGCATTGCCGTAACACCAAGAACTTTGAGCATTGAGCCCACTTCCATCCACTTCGCCGGACCACCGAAAAGTTTGGGCCCGCCGTGGACAAAAACAAACATGAAGCAAAGGCCGATCCTTACGAATAAAAGTACCTCATGTTTGTAATTTTCCAGAC
>DATMYT010000254.1:0-7958 GCA_035560855.1 Negativicutes bacterium
GTTTTATTCCTCTTCGTCTTCCTTCAGCTCAATGGTCTCCCCCTCAAGCGTCCCGTCCCACGCGACTTCAGCCAGCGGCTCGTCCGCGCTCTGCCCGGCGTCGTTCCCAACACTTTCGGCGCTTACTTTGCCGGCGCCACCGCCCCGAACGATGCGAGCAGCACTTTCACAATCTTGGTTACATCCTGTAACAACATGGTATATGCCTTCTTTCGTTATTTTTTTGCCCAAAACAATGAAATTAGAAAAAGTCAACGCTAGGTATGAGATAAGCTGAGGTTAAGCATCGCGTCGAAGCGTTCTCATACCTAGCGCTGACTTTAGTTTGCCTTGCAGGCGTGTCCAGTCAGCGCTTATGCCTTCACTTTTTCGTTTCGCGCCCGCCACTCCTTGCATTCATTACAGCGGTTCATCTGGTCTTCGAGCCGTTGGCAGATCGCCACGGCGGTCTTCTCAAACGCGCCGAGTCGATCATCGAGCCTCACGAGCAACCATGCAGAAACCGCAATCGGAAATCCCACTTGGGAGATGAGCTGCGCCCAGTCCATGACTAGGCCAGCGCCGTGGTATCAGAAGTCAGGACCACGGGGTCAACCGCCGAGATAAGCTCCCCGCCGGTCGAAATAAAGATTTTGCGGGCGAGAATCAAAGTCTGGGTAGCGACAGCTTCCGCCTTGGTGATGCCGTCTTTCGGGTTGGCTACCAAAAGATTCACGTCCTTGCCGCCTGCATTCTTAAAGCCCAGTTTCAGTGTTTTGGTCATCGGGTTGTCCTCCTTTCATTAAAAAATTCTCCTGCCGCGCTTATTCGCCGGACAGGTTGGCCTGATCGGTTCGCACGATCTCAACGAGCGACTTGGATTGCAGAGCCGCGATACTGGCGGCGACATCGTACAAGTCTTGGTCAAGAGCGGCAGCTTTCACGTTGGAAAAGCTCAGCGTCTTGAACACGTTCGCGCCGCTGGCATTGACTCCGTTGACGACTTTGATGCCGATCCGGGATTCCTGGGACGTTTTCACAACAGCCATAAGGATTCCCTCCTTTCATTTTTTTGGGTGCACCTGCATCCCGCATTTCATTTTTGGCAAAACAAAAGGGACGCGCCATGGCTGACGTGTCCCGAAAAGTGGGGATGGAGGTACTATATGGCAGCCACAGGGTGCAAATCCTGCGGGTGAGCCCGGTTCCTTCGCTCCATCCCCATAGAGCTTATGCGTTTGTCTGGTTTAAGTATAGGCCCGGCGGCGAAAATCCGTCAACTGTTTCGAGAGAAGGCCGATTTAACGGCGCTGGATAGAGGTTCCGACAATTACAGAAACGCTTTATAGGGCAGATCGGGTTCCTGTTCGAAACAGTCATCGAATCCACGCGGATAATGATATTCGCGGTTACCCTTGTCGGCCGGATAAATGAATTTGCCGCCCGGCTGCCAAATAAACGGCTTAAATTGATAGTTCAGGCGATCTTTCTTCATATCGTACAGCGCCAGAATTTCGGCGGGATCAGCCTGCATATTGGACCAAATATCATGATGAAAGGGAATCATCACTTTGGTTTTCAACGCTTCCGCCATCCGCAGAATATCCACCGAAGTCATTTTATCCGTTAACCCGCGCGGATTCTCGCCATACGACCCCAACGCCACATCAATGGAATGATCGTTGCCGTGTTTGACGTAGTAATTCGAATAGTGGGAATCCCCGCTATGGTAGATACTGCCGCCCGGCGTTTTGATCAGGTAGTTCACCGCCCGGTCGTCGATATTCGCAGGCAAGGCTCCCTTCAGTACAATCCCTTTGGGAACAGTAATCATGGCGGTTCGATCAAAGGAGTCCAACGCAAGGATTTCGGTATCCTTGATTTTTACCACATCGCCCGGTTTGACAGTAATACAGCGATCGGCAGGAACCCCCCATGAAATCCAGAGCGCCACACAGGCTTTGGGTCCGATGAATGGCACCGACGCATCGCAATTCTTCATGACATTGGCGGCAACACTGACGTCAATATGGTCGGTGTGGTCATGCGTCGAGAGTACGGCATCAATTTCCCGAATCGCAAACGGGTCAATGACGAAAGGCGTCATACGAAGATTGGGTTGTATATTCCGCCCGCCACACATTCGCGCCATTTGATGATGCGCTTCCATCAGCTTCTTGGTTTTTGTCCTTTTGCCGCTGCCGCACCACAGATCGATGCAGATATTCGCATTGCCTTCGGATTTGATCCAGATGCCGGTGCAGCCCAGCCACCACATAGCAAAAGTCCCTGGGGCGACAACTTCTTCCTCGATTTCTTCATTGAGCCAGGTGCCCCATTCGGGAAACGTATTCATTAGCCAAGATTCTTTGGTGATCTCATCAATTTTCGCCACTGTTCTCACCCTCCATATCGTAATTATTGGTCCACGTATGTCGTTTCGGCAACGAGTTGGCAAAACAACAATCCGACCTGTTTTGAAATACTGTTTGGTAAATTGTCGTCCATCGGGATGATAATAGGATCAAAGCCTACCAGACGAGACGCGGCAATGGCCGGATCATTGGTATCCATAATGGCGATGACCGACAGCCCCGCGACTAGGGCCGCCCCGGCGAAGCCATGGTCTCCGATCACCAGTTCCAGTGATTCTGCTGCTTTTTTCGCCGCATCGATGATCAGTTCACAGGGCTTTTCATCATGGCGGTGAAGAATTCCCTCGCCATTGGTGACTGTCGCTACATCCCCGACATAGTCAACTTGCTCGACCACATCGTGCAAGCCGCAATCCGGGCATCGGAACCGCTTGACTTCCAGGCCGCTGCCCGGGCAAACTACCACGCCGCCCAGCTCGCGCACCAGTTTGAGCAGTTCAAAATAAAAACCCAGCATCGCGCCAGGATGCCCGGTGCCAAATAAAATTCTCCCCTGCCGTGCACACACTTGCCGAATTTTCCCCGCCGCCCGTTTCATTCCCGCCAGTGTCAAGCGGGGATCCATATAGCCATCACCGTCCCGTTCCAGCAAGTTCGCTGAACAGCCATTGAGCGAGGCCATTTCCTTCAGAACCGCTTCCTCCGATAAGGCTTCCAGCCCTGGAAGGCCGAACAACGAACGAGCCGCACCTTGCTTGACTTCCTGCAATGCAAGCATGTTCTTTAGACGGGGATGCCCGCTTCCGGGGCCGGTCACACGCAACTCTTCCAACTGCCGCATCAATTTTATTTCATCCATTCTCCAAACTGCTCCCTTCTGGCTCAAGTTCCGGTTTGTTCACTTTGCTGTAAATAAGCGTGAATCTCCTCACTGCGCTCCATGCCTAGAACCTGTACGGCATGCGCTTGCGCATCTTTCAACGTCGCGCGGCGGAGGAAATAGTTAATACCCGGTATCGCTGTCGGGCTCATGCTAAATTCATCCAGGCCCACACCTAAGAGAAACAAAGTAAACCGGGGATCACCGGCCAATTCCCCGCACATTCCCACCGGTCTTCCCGCCGCATGGGCGTCCCGGATAATCTGCGCCACCAGTGACAGGAACGCTGGATGGCAAGGATCATACAGTGCTGATAGGCAAGGATTCCCCCGGTCTACGGCCAGCGTGTATTGCAACAAGTCATTCGTGCCAATGCTAAAAAAATCAACATAGGGAGCGAAGGCTCTAATCTGCAGGGCGGCGGCAGGAACCTCCACCATGATTCCGACCGGAATCTCCGGGTCGAAAGCAATTTTTTGCGCCCGCAGCGCAGCTTCAATTTCCTGCAGAATCGCTTTGGCTTCCACGATTTCATCAATCGCAGTAACCATGGGAAACATGATTTTCAGCCGTCCATAGACGCTCGCCCGCAAAATGGCGGTCAACTGAGTTCGAAAAACTTCCGGGTTTGCTAGGCACAAGCGTATCCCGCGCACTCCCAGAAAAGGATTTTCTTCTTTATTCTGGGTGATCCCCGGCAGCATTTTGTCGCCGCCTACATCGAGCGTCCGCACAATGACCGGTTTTCCCGCCATAGCTTCTACAACCGCCCGATATGCGTCAAATTGCTCTTCGACATCCGGCAGTTCACGTCGATCCAAAAACATAAATTCCGTACGAAACAACCCTACCTCTGCCGCCCCCTGCTCAAGCGCCGCCGCAATGTCCGCCGGACCGCCTACGTTCGCCGCGAGGATGACAGCGTGCCCGTCCGCCGTTTGGCTGGGAAGAGCCGTTTCCGCGGCGCACTGCCGCTGGCGTAACGACTCTTGTTCCGATTTGCTGCGTAACGCATACAATACCGTTTCTGAGGGATGCACCCACAGCCGTCCCGTGCTGCCGTCCATGGCAATTTCATCCCCGGTCCCGACTTTACCGGAGATTCCGTTCACGCCCACAATAGCCGCAATTCCCTGCCCCCGCGCAATAATGGCTGTGTGCGAGGTTTTGCTGCCTGTTTCCAGCACCAGCCCCAATACATTGGCAAAATCCAATTGCGCCATATCCGCTGCACTGAGATTCGCAGCAACCACGATCGAGGGTTCCCGCAGATCGCCAAAAGAAGCGACCGGCACTTTCATGACAGCCCTCAGCAGGCGTTCGCCAACATCACGGATGTCAGCGGCGCGTTCCCGAATATAGGGGTCACTCATCGATTCGAATGACCTCGCCAGTTCTTCCGTTGTCGCCTGAACCGCCCAAGCAGTGTTTTTTCCTGCCGTTATCTTCGCGATAACGCTCTCCCGCCACATCGGGTCCTGTAGCATGCTGATCTGCGCGGTCAGGATATCGGCCTGTTCCGCGCCGCCGCGCGAGGCTGTCCGGCGGCATAGCTCCTCCAGCTCACGAACGGTTTGCCCCCACACCGTCAGAAATTCTTCGCTGACACCGGCAATCGCCGCAGCAGCGAGAATTTCCCCGGTGGGTTGCAGTTTCGGCGCTTCCAGGCAAAAAGCCGGGCCTACCGCAATTCCGGCGGCAGCGCCGATCCCTTCCAATACCAACTCCGTCATCGTCATTGTTCTTCACCGGGCAGGG
This sequence comes from Negativicutes bacterium, assembly GCA_035560855.1. Classification (GTDB taxonomy): domain Bacteria; phylum Bacillota; class Negativicutes; order UBA1444; family UBA1444; genus UBA1444. The sequence goes on from DATMYT010000254.1 coordinate 4,993, forward strand.
TCTCAAGCAACGCAACCAGCCCATCCATCGCCGATATTTCATCAACTCCGGAAGTCCGGATCAAAAGAGTCGCGCCGCAATTCGCCCCTAGGCTTAGAACGCTGATCATGCTCTTGGCATTCACGGTCCGCCCATCTTTGCTGAGTGTGATTTCACAGCGGAAGCGGCTGGCTTCCTGCACGAATTTCGAGGCCGGTCTCGCATGCAGGCCCGTCCGGTTGTTGATCTGTACGCTTTTTTCGATCACCTGTGTCACTCCTTACGCATCGGCTGCCAACCGGAAATTTCGGGCAGCCTCGACCATATCTACGGCATCCAGGATGGCTGAGCCAATAATCACACCTTCCGGTTGGAGCAAGTCCCTGACTTTCGCAATCCCGTCCAAGCTGATTCCCCCTGCGACAAAACTCGCAAGATTGGTTTGTGTATGGATGGGTGTATACTCTTGCAGCCCCTCCAGCAGATTCTCCCCGCATGCGGCGTTCTTGTGCACGCAGACATACTTCGCTCCCAATTCCTGGAGTTGTTTGCATCGCTTTATCGGATCAGCCACCGACTGCAGATCGAAGACCACCTGCGCCTGCGTCAATGCCGCGATTGCCAGAACTTTGGCGACTGCCGTGTCGGTCGCGCAGGCCAGCATTGAATAATAATCCGCCCGGCACGAGCGCATCAGAGTTGCTTCCCGTTCGGGCCCGTCGATAATTTTGATATCTACAAAAACTTGCCGGTCTGGGCAGATTGCCCGGATTTTTTGTACGATGCCCACGCCGGACAGTTTGAGCAGAGAAGTTCCTACTTCGATAATGTCAAAATAGCGGCCTGCTTTTCGTGTGACTTCCAGCGCCTGGTGTTCGTCCAGCAGGTCAAGTGCCAGTTGCAGTTTCAATTTCAAATCCCCTTTACTTAAACAAGTCCGAGCATCGGCGCGATGAGCTTCAGCAAGTATAGGAACGGCAGCCAGATCAGCGTAAAGTCAATATTCGAGAACATCAGGCCCGATCCGTATACCGGTCCCATAAGCGGATACAGGAACACACAGCCGATATGCGCAAGGAAACTGGAGATGAATCCGGCATACATCGCGCCCTTCCAACCGCCGTACTTGTTGCCGAACACCCCAATGGCGCATCCGTCAAAGAACATGATGATCGGGCTCGGGAATACGATGATCGGCGATTTTACTACGATCAGCAAAACCATGACCACAAGCGCGGCGACAACCGACGACACGAATCCGATCATCGCACCTACCGGCGAATAAGGATAAATGGCCGGGCTGTCCAACGCCGGTACCGCCCCGGGAATAATTTTGTTGGAAATTCCCTTGAACGCCGGCACAATCGAACCGATGAACATCCGAACTCCAGAGAGGAGAACCACAATCCCGGCAGTAAACTGAAATCCGTTCAGCACCAGCCAGATAATCCAGTTGTTTTTCCCGCTCAGTTTTGCGATGGCGGGCTGCCCGACAGCGATCCCGATCCCCAGGAAGATGAGTGCCATCAGAATAGTCATCGATATCGTATTATCCCGGAAGATTGCCAGCGAGGGCGGCAATTCCAAATCTTCGGCATCCTGCGACTTGTCGCCGAAATATTTGCCGACACGGGACGCCAGATAGGCTCCTGCCTGTTGATGATGTCCCAGCGTCAAGTCGTCGCCCAGGAACTCCCTGCCGATTACGCGGGTGATCCCCGGCGTCAGCGTCCAGTAAAGCGCACACAGGAATGCCGACACGACGATCAGCGGAGTCCCGCTGAGCCCGATGACGACAGGCAGCGATAAATTTAGGAAAGTTGAGAGGAACAACATCATATGGGCAGTAAGGTATACGTTTTTGAAGATTTTCCACGGCAGTAAAAAGACCATGAGCAGATGTATGCCAAATCCCAGCAAAAAAGTCATCGTGATATTATTCGCCATCGGAGTTGCCATCGCAACGGAGAAAGCCGCTTCGTTGGCCGGAACCACGCCCTTTACTCCCAGGCTGCTGTTGAGGATGTTGATGACCGGCCCCAGCGAGCCCAGCAATGTCCCGGCACCGATAACAATAATAAGAAGTCCAATTACCGTCTTAATAACTCCGTCGACAATCTCACTCCAGGATTTTTTCTGCACCCAGAGACCGATGAAGGCAACAATGCCCAAAAACACGGTTGCTTTGTCTAGCAGCTGGAAGATAATGAAATCAAGAATTTCTTTCATCACAAACCCTCCTTACTTTATGTATTGTCGCAAAACCGGTTCCATCGCCTTGCGAATCTCGTCTTTCTTGACAAAGTTGGTCAAGATGACGGTTTTCGCCGCATTTTCCGCCGGAATATTTGCTGCGAGTTCACGCGTGGTGACGTACAGATCCGCTTTTTCCGAGCGGATACTTCCCACATCGCATGTTTCAACGGTAGCGCGAAGATTCATTTCCTTGAGAATTTCATCGATGTTCATTTTCGCGATCAGGCTGGATCCCAGTCCCATTCCGCACAAACAAAGTATCTTCACTATTTTCACCCCCTTTTTGATTATTTTTGTTCATTAATGAAAGCCGCAACCTCGATCGGGTCTTGCATCTCCTTTAAACGCCTCACGTTTTCGTTGTCCGACAGAAAGCTGCACATCCTTTGCAGAAGTTCAATGTGCGATGTGCTGTCGACGGATGACAGCCCGATTACCAGATCGACCGGATCATTGTCCACACTGCCGAAGCAAACCGGTGAAGACAAGGTTACCAGAGAAATCCCGGTCTTGATCGCTCCGTCTTCAGGTCGGGCATGAGGGAAGGCCATCCCCGGCGCCAACACAATGTAAGGTCCCAGAGTGCGGACCGCCGCCAGCGTCGCCTCGATGTAGCGTTTTTCAACATAACCGTTTTTCTCCAGCAATCCACCGGCCAGAGCCACAGCTTCCTGCCAGTCGCCCGCCTGCGTATTCAGCTGAACCAGTTCAGCTGCTAATATGGGTACCAT
>DATMYT010000255.1:0-4907 GCA_035560855.1 Negativicutes bacterium
ATATAATACGCCCGGTATTATGTCAATGCCGGAACGAATGCTTATATCGACTGTATTGCCAGGGCGCTGAGTTCCTGCAAGACTTCTCGATCTACTATAAGATATCCTGTCAGGATTGATGCCATCCCCTTGTAAAAATCAGTGTGGGCGCTTGCTTCGATGTCCCGGCTCAAAGCAGGCACCCACTGAAGCAGATGGTTTTCCAAAAATGACTGACTATCCTGGATGATAGTGAAAAATTGATGGCGGTCGTATAACCTTTTGCCACTTAAAAGAGAAAGTTGATACATAAAATCTAATTCCAGCCCCAAATGGTCATCCGTTCGTTGCCAGGAATCTTTCGCTGTAAAACTATACTTGGCATAGGAGGAGCGCACGTGGAGAACACATTCCTGAAAGAGTAGGCGATCCTCGGAACGATATGCTGATTCCCAGGGAGGCGCTGATAATTGCTGCGGTCCAATAAACATCCGGGTATAGTCCCAGTGTAATTCATCAAGAAGGTCTTTGGGAGAATTAGCTTTACTTTGGGTAAGATAGGCCGACACCAAGTCAATTCCCTGACGAATGGCTTTGGTTTCATCCCCGAACGGCAAGTTTTCGATGAATCCCGGTGTTGATACCATTTCTAAGTAATAGGTCGAAGGCTCCGTCCAGAAAGTGCGACGTAACAAATCGTAGATGCCGGTGCGTAGCTCCAGTAGTGGAACCTCTTGTTCTGTCTGAACTCTTTTTTCGTTCATCCATGCACTCCTTTAATGAAAGACGTCAATTTGAGTTGATACTGCTGTGACGAAGAAAAGGCAGCGTCCTAAGAGCTCTCCGGCGACAATCAAACAGGTTGCCGTGCAGACCAGCTTCATTGAAAAGGCGTAAAACTTTTGAGATTGAGACCGGACGTAATAGTAGAGGACGGCAATACCGGTCAGCGTGAGTAGCCAGCGAAGAATCATTGGCAACAGGTAATCTTTGCCGTAAAGATTGGCGCTGGCGAGAGCGGCAGGTTCGCCTGCGCTCAAACTGGATAGAAAGAAAGGTTGATATAACAGCGGAACCAGAATGACGACGACGGCACTCAGAACGACCTTTCGTAGCGTAGTGGTGATCTCCGAAGATAGCACACGTTTCCCGTTGCAACCTGCCACCGAAATGGTTGTACCAATAAGTCCCAACGAAAAGGTGGCGGCAAAAAATATAAAATAGGTGTTCAGATGAGCCCAAGCAGGTCTAATTGAATTCGTGTAAGCGCTGGCCATGCAAAAGACTGCGAATAGGCCTACGATTGCGGTTGTCCATTGCAAAACAGGAGTTAGATTCGCTTTTTTGGCTGCGACAAAACAAATGACCCAGAGGGCAAAGAAGACTGAGGTCGAAAGAATTTCACGGACTAACCATGAGGATAGGTTAGGACTCGCAAACACCGCGCTTAGCGGCGAACCAAGATGGAAAAAAGACAGGAAAAGTCCCGCAACCATCAAAGGACCAACGATGGGAATTCCCGTTTTGATAAATGCAGTAGCTTTATCTTCTTGATTAGATGGCAGTAGGGTTTCAAAAAGAGTTGATAGAAAAAAAGTGCCAATAGCGGCTTGACTTAGCAACGTGAACAGCAGCAACGGCCATTCCTCGAGAAACATACGACAACCTCCTTGAACTGTTATTGCAATGTAGTCGGTTTAACGTCTGGCTTGAGTGGTAGGCTTGATCACCAAGGATGGAGAGGTCGTGGCGGAGTTAGGCAGACCTTTTACATCGGCTGTTCCATCATGTTTTTTCTTTAGTTCTTCGATGTCGCCAAAGTGTAGAGCGCGCATTAGGCAAGCATCGACGCAGGCTGGATTTTCGCCTTGATCAACTAACGCGGCGCACCCATCGCACTTACCCACTTTGCCGGATTTTTCGTTATACTGAGGCGCTCCATATGGACAAGACCATAGGCACATGCGGCAGCCGATACATTTTTCCCTGCGATGGATTACAATACCATCTTCAAGGCGTTTGTACATGGCTCCGGTCGGACAGTTGGCTACGCATTTCGGATTGGCGCAGTGATTGCATGAAATGGATAAAGAAAATGACCACGGGTTGGGATATTTTCCACCTTCAAAATCATACACCTTACGAAAGAGCATTCCCACTTCAAGATTGTTTACATCCTTGCATGCGATCTGACAGGTTTTACAACCGCTGCAAGTTGTCATGTCAAAATAAAATCCTTTTTGCACCATATACTTATACCTCCTTGAAAATGACCCGTTGCGGCCATTTGACGTCAGGGAGCAGTTCTTTAGGGTATTTTTCTATTTTCACATTGCAATTATTGTATCCAGTGTGTCCCTGCCCCGTTGCAATCGGGCCGTACAATATGTTGACCGACCCCGCCTTGTCAATGCCGTTTTCATCGAAGTCCGCCCAAGCTCCCTGCCCCAGTGCAACAACACCGGGCATGATCTTTTCAGTTACATATGTTGGACGAATGGCCATTCCACCACGGCCAATAATTTTCACAATATCTCCAGTTTTAATTCCCAGTTTTGTTGCGTCGGCGGTGCTTAGCCACAAGTCCTGCGGGTACGCTTCCCGTAACCAGGGAACATTGTCGAAGGTGGAGTGAGATCGCCGTGCATGATGGACGGTGATGAGCTGAAATGGATAGCCATCTTTGACTCCATCTTCATAGCCTTCTCGAGACGGTTCATATTTGGGAATCGGGGATTTTGACGTCCATCCGAACGATTGGATGTGACGGGATAATTCTTGACTGAAAATCTGGAATTTGCCGCTGACCGTCTGTAATTTATGTTTCTCCGGATCATTAAGATAGTCGGTGAATGAAGTGAACTCTAGTTTGTCGCCTGATCCGCGCGGAACTTGATAGATTCCCTTGTCACGAAACTCTTTATAAGAAATTCGACCGCTTTGCACCGTTCCCTTGACGCCTAATTCCACAATATCAGCGGCGGTAATGGTCACTAATTTTTCATAGCCTTTGCCATCCGGTTTTATTACGGTTGCGCCGGCGATTTGATTAAAGACAGATTGTTTCAGCGGCAGGGGATCGATTTTCCCCGTGTCCAGGCCAAGCCGTTTCCCAATTTCGGTTGCGATCCATATATCCGGTTTTGCTTCGTGCAAAGGATTCATAATTTTTTGGTAGTAAATCAGAATTTCACTGTTTCCGGTCAATAGTCCTCCATCCACTTCCCATTGAGTGGTAACTGGCAGAACAACGTCGGAATATTTGGCATCGGTGTTTAGTACATAGTTTTGACTCATGACAAACTCGACTTTTTTGTGGGCTTCGATACCACGCATTAATCCTGCTCTTTGGTTTAGAGCAGATCCAAAGCCATGACAAATCATCTGAATGTTGATTTCTTTTTGCGGCCTATCTCCGTCTGTGTATTTGCCGTTCAGCACGGCATCCCACATTTCTCCGTTGTTAATCTTGATTTTGGATAGAGGATTGGGGATTCCCGGAATACCAGAAGGACCTGGCTTTACCATTGTTGGTCCGGCATAGGTCGAGCGGTTGTGCATATTGGGACTGACTCCTGAGCCAGGAATCCCATAATTTCCGGTCACAAAACCGAGGGTAAGCAAGGCGTGCGGTAAGTGCTCGCCGTTATTGATTCGGGCGGGTGCGCCGCCAGTTATGATTGCCGCCGGTTTGGAATTAGCATATTCAACCGCCAAAGCTCGAATTGTTGCAGAATCAACGCCACAAATTGCGGCAGCCCATTCCGGTGTTTTTGGCGTTGAGTCATAGGTTCCCAGTAGGTAATCTTTAAAGTTTTCCTTGGGATCAACGCCGGGCGGCATGTGCTCCGCATCGAATCCTACGCAATATTTGTCAAGGAAGGCCTGATCATGAAGCTTATTGGTAACTAAATGATGTATCATGCCAAGAATCAGAGTAGTATCGGTGGCTGGACGGCAAGGGACCCACTGATCAGCAAAAAGTTTGGCGCTTTCGGTATAGATGGGATCGATTACGATAAACTTAGCTCCTGCCTGCTTGGCCTGCAAAAGATTGTAAGCGGGATTACCGCGGCTAGACAGGGCAGGATTGGCTCCCCAAAGGATAATAAGTTTGGATTTGCGTAACCGGAAACGGTCATTTCCATCGGTGTCGCCTTGAGATTTTACTCCGGTAATGAAGGGATAAACATCTGGCCAAGCGCCCCAGGAAACTTGTCCCCAACGCATGGTATATCCACCGTAGAGACTTAAAACTCTAGGCAGTTCGGACCCGGTTGGAATGAATATGGATGAGTTGCCATACTTCTCTTTGATTCGTTTAATCTCTCCCGCCACGATGTCCAAGGCTTCATCCCATGAAATGCGAATCCATTCGTCATTTCCTCGCATCTCTTTCTTTCCGCCACCTGGAGCCCAGTTTTTGCGTCGCATAGGATATTTGAGCCTGTCTACACCCAACACTTGTTGGCGCTGAGCACGGCCACGAGAACATCCTCGTTGTTGGGGAAAGTCGGGAGTGTCAGGATGGGTATCATCCGTTTTCTGACGAATGACGACGCCCTCTCTTACCAACGCTTTATTTAGACAGCGGCCTCCGCAGTTGTGCCAGCAAGCTGCGCTTATCCAGTGTCCCTGTGCGGAAAGGGGCTTTTGGGGAGCACTTTCTTTAGACAATCCGCATCCGGACAGGGTTGCTGAACCAGCTATTGTTGCGCCGGTTACCTCCAGAAATGTTCTGCGGCTCATGGCATAGTTTTCGGCTTTTTTGATCCAATTCATCATGGTCACCCCGGGTATTGTATTTTTGTTGTATCGTCCCTGAGAGAAAATAGATTATTAGTCACTTGGGGGAAGCAAAAAATCAGGGTACTTGAGCTTAATGAGTAAATAATATCACGCCTTTTGGCGCTACGCTAACATATAAT
>DATMYT010000256.1:0-4495 GCA_035560855.1 Negativicutes bacterium
CCGTGGAAGTGTTTCGGGGCGAGTACCTGGGATAGAATCCTTTTTGAGGATTATTTAATGTTTGGAGGATGAATAGTTTGGAAAGAGCAGAAAGAATCAAGAAAGTTCCCCCGTATTTGTTTGCGTTGATTGACAAAAAGAAGAAAGAAGCTATTGCTAAAGGCGTCGATATTATCAGTTTCGGCATTGGAGATCCCGACCAACCGACACCGCCGCAAATCGTGGAGAAAATGTGTGAAGCAGTGCGCGCGCCGAAGAATCACCGGTATCCTGATTATGAAGGCTCGGTGGAATTTCGCACGGCAGTAGCCACTTGGTATAAAAAACGGTTCGACGTCACATTAAACCCAACATCAGAAGTGATGACACTTATTGGATCAAAGGAAGGCATTGCCCATATTTTTCTTGCCTTTGTCGATCCCGGCGATTACACACTGATTCCCGATCCGGCTTATCCGGTCTATAAATTGGGTACAATGTTCGCTAACGGAGTTGCCCATTACATGCCACTGACCGCGAACAATAAATTTTTACCTGATTTTGCAGCGATTCCTACGGATGTGGCTAAAAAAGCCAAGATCATGTTCCTCAACTATCCAAACAACCCAACTGCTGCGATTGCCGATCTCAAGTTTTTTGCCGAGGCCGTTGCGTTCTGTAAGCAGTATGATATTATTCTCTGCCATGACAATGCTTATTCGGAAATGGCGTTTGATGGCTATCGACCGCCCAGCATTCTCCAAGTTCCCGGCGCTATGGATATCGCCGTAGAATTTGGTTCGCTCTCCAAGCCGTTCAATATGACCGGTTGGCGGATGGGTTTTGCTGTGGGTTGCGCAGAAGTCATCTCTGGTCTTGGAATCGTCAAGACAAATGTTGATTCCGGCCAGTTTACCGCCATACAGGATGCCGGCATCGAAGCCCTGACCAATATCGACCCCGATTTCATTCCTGGGATGAACAAAATGTATCAGGCGCGTCGGGATGTATTGATTGATGGCTTGAACTCATTGGGATGGAAAGTAGAAAAAAGCAAGGCGACATTTTATGTCTGGGCCCATGTTCCTGCCGGATATGATTCCATGAGTTTCACCGAGGCAATGCTTGAAAAATGCGGTATTATCGTTGTGCCGGGCGTCGGTTACGGTCCTTCCGGCGAAGGCTATGTTCGCTTTGCATTGACGCTGGACGAATCCAGAATTCGCGAAGCTATCGGTCGTATGAAGCAGAATCTGTCTCTGTAGGACAATGCGAACGTACGCAGAGGGGGAGTCGATTTGTTCAAGAGCATGACGGGATTTGGCCGTGGGGAATATCACGACAGTGATCATCGATTTACTGTAGAGATTCGGGCAGTCAATCATCGATTTAATGATATTATACTCAAGATCCCCAAAACTCTGGGCGCTCTGGAAGATCGCGTGCGCAAAAGCATCGCCGGGACATTGGCCCGGGGTCGTATCGATGTAGTGGTCACAGCGGATGATTTCATGGAACGGCGTCGCATCATTCGGGTAGATAAGGGATTGGCAGACGGTTACTACCAGGCTGTTAAGGATGTCGCCGCTACCTGCGGTCTCGATATCCGCGCGGTTAGCGCCTATGATATCGCGAAATTTCCCGATGTGCTGAAAGTCGAAGAAACCTCGGAGGATTTGGAAGCTCTGTGGCCCAAGCTTTCGGAGGCAATCGATCAAGCGTTAGGAAATCTGATGGCTATGCGAATGGCGGAAGGCGAGAGTCTTTATCGTGATCTGACGGCGCGAATTGAACGAATCCGCGAGCTAGGCACAGCAATTGCGCTCAGAGCTCCGGCAATTGTTGAAGAATATCGTGAAAAACTACGGGAACGGTGTCGGGAAATTTTGACCGAGGTCAATGCCGCCCCGGATGAAGGTCGACTGTTGCAGGAAGTTGCCATTATGGCCGACCGAACGAACATAACGGAAGAATTGGTACGTCTTGAAAGTCATCTGGATCAATTTGGGCAGGCTATGCGCGGAGATACTGCCGTTGGCCGAAAATTGGATTTTATCTTGCAGGAATTAAACCGTGAGACCAATACCATTGGTTCAAAAGCCAATGATATGTCGACGAGCGGATTGATGGTTGACCTCAAGAGTGAAATCGAAAAAGTGCGCGAACAGATCCAAAACATCGAATAGCGGAGGTTTTTAAATGGATATCAAGCTGCTAAACATTGGTTTTGGCAATGTCGTGTTCAGTCACAGAATTGTGGCTATTGTTGGTCCCGATTCTGCGCCCATCAAGCGATTGGTGCAGGAAGCACGAGAAAAAGGACGTTTGATTGACGGCACTTACGGACGACGAACCCGTGCTGTTATCATTACAGACAGTGATCATGTTATTCTTTCCTCTGTGCAGGCTGACACCGTTGCCCATCGTTTGTACGGCAAAGATACGGAGGACCATAGTGAAGCATGATGCGGGCAAGCCTGAATGCGTCACAGGTAATCCTTCCGGTAGCCTGATTGTGATATCCGGACCCTCGGGGGCCGGCAAGGGTACAATTGTAAAAGCGTTATTGGATCAGTATCCTTCCGTTCACTATTCAGTTTCAGCCACTACACGTTCACCGCGTGAAGGCGAAGTAAACGGAGTCAACTATTGGTTCGTTACCCGTGATGAATTCAAGCGCATGCGTGAAAATGACGAATTGTTGGAGTGGGCTGAAGTCTACGGGAATTTTTACGGAACACCCTGTTTGAGGGTAATGGAAGCCATAAAGCTTGGCCATGATATTATTCTGGAGATTGATCCGCAGGGAGCCATGAAAATTAAGAAAAGGTTTCCTAATGCAGTTTTTGTCTATATCATGCCTCCTTCCCCGAGAGAATTGACCCGACGTATTTGCGATCGAGGAACGGAATCTCAGGAAGCCATCCGTTGCCGCTTGAATTCAGTCGCGAATGAATTGGGTTATGTTCACGAATACGATTACCTTGTCATCAATGATGATCTCAAGGAAGCTACCGCTGATGTCGCCGCTATTATCCGGGCGGAAAAGTGGCGAGTAAAGCGCAACGTTCATTTAGTCGGTCTTGTTTGGGGCGTAGACCTGAAACAAAAGTAGGAGAAGGAGATTGCAACAATGATTTATCCATCTTTAGACCTTCTGTTAACAAAAGTTGACAGCAAATACACTTTGGTCGTTTTAACTTCTCGTCGCGCCCGTGAGATTGTGGCGGGAGATGCAAGCTTGGTGCAAAGCAAATCGAATAAGGCTGTGACGATCGCGTTGGAAGAAATCGGCGCTGATAAAGTTACTTATGAACGCGTCAAGCCGATCAACGGATAAACCCACATGTTGACAGGGAAAACGGTCGTTTTGGGGGTATGTGGCGGCATTGCCGCATATAAGGCAGTGGAGGTAGTCAGTCGACTAATCAAGTTGGGCGCTGAAGTGCATGTCATTATGACGGAGGCAGCGACTCGATTTGTTACACCGCTCACCTTCCGTGAGATATCCGGTCAGCCCGTTTATACCACAATGTGGGAAGAACCTAAGACCTGGAATATCGAACATATTGCGCTTGCCAGACGGGCTGATCTGTTCGTGATTGCACCGGCCACAGCCAATATTATCGGCAAGATGGCAAATGGGATCGCTGATGATTTTCTCAGTACTACAGTAATGGCAACGCCTGCTCCAGTGCTTCTTGTTCCAGCCATGAATACCAACATGTATCTCAATGCTGCGACACAGGCGAATTTAGCGACAGTTAAAGGCCGTGGGATTCAGGTCATGGAACCTGCTTCCGGCATGTTGGCCTGTGGAACCGAGGGAGTGGGGCGTTTACCTGAACCGGTGGAAATTGTTGATCGTATCACAGCGCACTTTCGATTTGCCGGATCCATGCAGGGCCTCCGCGTATTGGTAACTGCCGGCGGAACCCGGGAAGCAATTGACCCAGTTCGTTTTATCGGCAACCGCTCCAGTGGGAAGATGGGGTATGCCATTGCAGCGGCTGCCGCTGAGCGTGGCGCAACTGTTACGCTTGTGTCAGGGCCGGTTGCTTTAGCGGCTCCAAGCGGCGTGAAGCTTATTTCCGTAGAGAGTGCTGCACAGATGCGTGAAGCAGTGTTATCCATTTATCCGGAAATCGATATTGTGATCAAGGCCGCCGCAGTCGCGGATTATCGACCAGAAGTTGCAGCCAACCAGAAAATAAAAAAAGCAGCGGATACGCTGACTTTGGTATTAGCTAAAAATCCGGACATTCTCGCAGAATTGGGGAAACTCAAGACAACGCAGTTTCTTGTCGGATTTGCGGCGGAAACGCAGGAACTCGTTGCCCACGCTACTGAAAAGTTGCGGAAGAAGAATCTTGACATGCTGGTGGCGAATGATGTCACTCTGAGTGGAGCCGGTTTTGATGCGGACACCAACATCGTGAAAATATTATCCAAAGATGGGACTGTGGAGGAATTGCCCCAGATGAGCAAGACTGAATTGGGGCACGTTATTCTTGAC
>DATMYT010000257.1:0-3015 GCA_035560855.1 Negativicutes bacterium
CTATATTCACGAAACTGCAAAATAAGTTTTTTTCTGCGTGTCTGCGACATGATATAATAATAAAAATAGGTTCCCGATTTCTTTGAAGTGAGACAGAAAGGAAGATGCTCATGGACCCTCGTACAATTACCCTTGCACAAAATCTCATTCGCTATTCGACCGATCTCCGACCTGGCGAGAATATATTAATCGAAATGTTCGATGACGCCCATCCTTTGGCTCAGGCTCTAGTGGAAGAAGCTTACCGGGCGGGCGGCGTCCCGTTTCTGTCGCTGAAAAATAACCGTTTGCAACGCAAGCTACTCTCTGGTGCTTCTGTTGAACAATTGCAGGCAATCGCCAACTGGGAATCCGAAAGAATGCGCGCCATGCAAGCTTATATAGGCGTTCGCGCCAGTGATAATATCAGTGAACTGTCTGACGTGCCAGTGGAAAAGCTCAAGCTCTATCAGCAACATTGGTTCAAGCCCGTCCACTCGGAAATTCGTGTTAAAAACACTAAATGGTGTGTGCTGCGTTGGCCCAATGCTTCCATGGCTCAATTGGCCGGTTTAAGCAGCGAAGCCTTTGAGGATTTTTACTATAATGTCTGCAACTTGGACTATGCCAATATGGACCGCGCTATGGCTCCGCTGGTAGAACTCATGGAAAAAACCGACCGGGTACGGATCGTCGGTCCCGGCACGGATCTACATTTCTCCATCAAGGGAATTCCTGTCATAAAATGCTCCGGCCTTCGCAACATTCCTGACGGTGAAGTATATACCGCTCCCGTGCGTGACTCAGTGAATGGAACGCTGACATACAACACTCCGTCCATTTACCAGGGCACCACCTATGAAAATGTTAGCCTTACCTTTGAAAACGGTTGTATCACCCAATCCACAGCCAACCTGACCGACCGAATTACTGAAGTTTTCAACACAGATGAAGGATCGCGCTATGTTGGTGAATTCGCGCTCGGCGTAAATCCATATATTAGCACTCCCATGAAAGACATCCTGTTCGATGAGAAAATTCAAGGCAGTTTCCATTTCACGCCTGGAAATGCATATGACGAGGCCGATAACGGCAACCGCTCCGCCATCCACTGGGATCTGGTATGTATCCAGACTCCTGAATGGGGCGGCGGTGAAATCTGGTTTGATGATATGCTGATTCGAAAAGATGGTCGGTTTGTCACCACCGAACTACTCGGCTTAAATCCAGAAAACTTAAAATAGGCAAAAAAAGAGGACGTTCTTAAGTAACGCCCTCTTTTTATACTAGCTAAGGTTTTCGCCCAATTAGGTCCTTCACAAAGTTTGGCAAGGCAAAACAACTTCGATGCAACTCCTGATTATAATAGCGGGTAGCAAACGGCAATTTCTTCGGTAGCGGCGCAGTCGCCGGATCATACTGTTTCGACCCCAGCATAAAACTGTGCAAACCACCCGGATATAAAGGAATATTAGTCAGATATAGTTTCGTCACCGGGAAAAAATCAGCAATATCCCGATAAATGCGCGAAATCAAGGGTTGATGGTAAAACGGCGACTCGGTCTGTTGGACGAATAATCCATCCGGTTTCAGTGCTTGATGCACATCCCTGAAGAAATCCCGGCTAAATAGTCCAACGCCGGGGCCAATCGGATCGGAGCAGTCCACGATAATCACATCGTAAAAATTTTCCGCTTCCTTCATGTGTGCGATCCCATCTCCGATCTCAAGCTTAAGTTTCGGATGAGGTTTCCGCATAGCCGCACTAATCTCAGGCAGAAATTTTTTGCTGACATCCACAACCATACCATCAATTTCGACCATTTCCACAGTTTCGACAGATGCATGACGCACGATTTCACGAACGGCCCCGCCGTCACCCCCTCCGATCACCAGTACTTTTTTCGGCTGGGGATGTGTGAAAAGCGGGACATGTGCAATCATCTCGTGGTAGATATATTCATCAAAAATTGATGTCTGGAAAACTCCGTCCAAAACCAGCATCCGTCCAAATTCATGAGAATCGACCACCGCGATGGATTGGAAGTCCGATTTCCCGGAAAACAAGGTTTCCTTAATCCTACACGACAATTCCAGATTTTCCGTTTCTTTCTCAGTTAACCACAGTTCCATAGTTATCCTCCTGATTTGGCTCCACATAGGGGGCGTTTAAGTTCCCTTCGTCGCACCTATGACAGATTCCTGCTAAAAAACTCCATATCGGATGACCAGTAACCCAACCAATAGAGCTTCCATTAATGCCACTGGCATAAGACTGCGGATAAAATTCGCCTTAAAATACTCAACCGTCACCAAAATACAAAGATGCATTGGCGATAGCATCTGTCCCGCCGTTCCCAACACAAATCCAACAACCGCCGCCGCTATTTCGCCGGGAGCCAATGCCACGACGATTGGCATTGACACTGCAACAAATCCACCCGAAGTCCCTGTTAACATTCCGGTTACAAAGGCCAAAATACCCGAAATGACCAAGGGTGATATCCGGGAGCTTCGCAACATCGTCACAACGCCGGAGAGTGCGCCCGTATCGAGCAACACTTGCTGAAACAAAAGAACACTACCGATCCCCCATAGCAATTTTCGATCCAGTCCGTGAATCAGCATTTTTTTAATATCAGAAGCATTCTGACGTAGGATAATAGCCATCAGCGCTACCACGCCGCCCATAGCAACAGACGCTGGCAATTTGAACGCCACGACCAAAAAAATGTTAAGCAATATTGGGCCAGCCGTTAATGCAATAGCATGCCAGCCTTTGCGTTGAATCTCCATCACAGCCTCTTGGCTAGTCGGGCCTTCGTCGACAGAAATATCGCGTTTTTCTCGCAGCCGCATCAGACAAAATAACCAACCGATCACAATTGCCGCCACAGTAAACGGTGCCATCTCCAGCATCAACGTTGACAGAGAAAACCGGGTAATCTGACTCAAAAGCAGCAACCCCGGCATGATCGGATTAACAAATTCCCATATGTGACGAAACCAAAAATTAACTGTGGTTTTGTCTTCAGG
>DATMYT010000258.1:0-7833 GCA_035560855.1 Negativicutes bacterium
AGGAGGAGGGCATCCCCATGATCCAGGAAATCACCGTCACCGAAAAGCATGTTCTGGTGAGTTTGTCCGGCAGTATTTATGTGGAAGAAGCCGCTCAAATCCGGGAAAGTTTAATCGGGTATATCGACAACGGTCACAAAACGTTCATCATCGATCTTGGAGCCGTCGACTATATCGACAGTTCGGGGCTGGGAACCTTGGTGGCCATTCAGAAGCGGGCCCTTCAAAATGGCGGCAGCGTCATTATCAAGGGTATGAAAGGCTTGGTTAAGGACTTATTTGAGTTGACGCGTCTGACAAAGGTTTTTGAAATTCAGTAACAGTTATACCTGCATCAATAGATGATGTCAGTTTCATTGCAATCGGATATTTAATTATTCCATTGTGTGCAATTCATGCAAAAAAGGTGGAGAACCGTCTGCAACAGTCGGTTTTCCACCTTTTCTCATTCTGTTTTCTCGGTGGCACGCTGCGTCACAGCTTCCACGCCAACAGCACTTCCGTTCCTTCACTGTTGTAAATCATCTGATGCGACACTGAAAGCATCATGGGAATTCCGCGTCCCATCGCCGCATCCTCGCCAAAGGAAAACATATCTTCAGGATGTGACCGTAGGCGTCGCAGAATCGCGTTACCCGCAAAACCTATACGGCTTGTTTTCACCCTTACCACCAGGCGATTCCCCACCTTGTTGAAACGAAGCCGGGCCTTATGCTGTCGCGGCACCCCGTCTCGGCACTCCATCGCATTGGCCAGCGCCTCATGCACGGCAACTTCATAAAGCGAGTGCGGTAAGCCGATTATCTCCATCAATATGTTAGCCACTTCGCCTTTAAACCGTTGGTAATCACCATAACCGTTGAAGTGGAGTATCCGGGGCCAACCATCCTGGCGAACCAACGATTGCGGCAATGAGCGGACATGGATGCAGACCGCCGTGGTATCATCCCGACGTTTTTTCGATTTTGACAGGGTACGCAGTAGGCCGACCATCTTCGAATGCTGTTCCAAAGGCAAATTGGGCTGTCCTTCCAGTAGATCCGCCAACCCATCCGTCATAAAATACAGGGAGTCGCCGACATCAACCGACAGTGTGTGCGTTTCAAACGTCTCGTCCTTGCGAATCCCCAAGCTCATGCCTGGACATTGTATGGCGCCCTGTTGCGCTTTTGTGGATACCCACATTGTGGAAATTCCGGCGCATGCCCAACGCAGTTGCCTTGTCTGCAAATCGAGTTCAAATCCCAGCGCCCCCGCAAAAGTCCCCTCGTCAAAATATTGAGCCGCGCGGATGTTGAGCCAGCGCATTGTATCAGAAAGCGGCAAGTCCCGTTCGTTGACTTCCCGGAGCAAGGCGTGCAGAGACGCCGTATGCAGCGCCGTTCCCAAGCCGTGTCCGGTAGCATCGATCAGAAAGCCTCGCAATAGACTTCCATCATAACGCCAGTCCAAAAAATACAGATCACCGCCAACGTAACCAAGCGGTTGATAAATAGTGCTGATTTCGAGATATTCCGACGGTTCGGCTGCCGACAAGAGGGCAAGCTGTACCCGGGTCGCCAGTTGCGCATCTCGATGGATCTCCTGCTCACGCCTTACTTCTTCCGACACATCCCGAAACGTCACCGTGAGTAAGACTCGGTCTCGATAACGGACTAGCGTGGCGGAGCGCTCTACCGTGACAACAAATCCGTTTCGATGTCGAACTATACGCCGTTGTACCGGTAAGACCCCATTTTTTTTTGCACTTTCAATAAAATTAGCTATAGTGGCGGGATTGTCAACAATGAAGTCGTAAATGCTTAGAGGTCCATTTCGGCGCAGCTCATAGCCAAATCGCTCGGTAAAACGAGCATTCGCCTCAATGATCTCTCCTGTTTCGGGATCGATAAGCAGCACTGCTTCCGGAGCCTGCTCGATGATAGCCCGGTACCTGGCCTCGCTCTCGACCAGCGCTTCCTCCGCCCGCTTGCGTTCGATCGCCATCGATACCTGTGCGGCGACAATCGTCAGCACCTTGCTGTCTTCCGGCGCAAAGGGCTGCATATCTTCCGTCAAATAAATAGTGATCGCGCCGAAAATTTTCTCCCGGGAGTCACGTAAAGGCGCTCCAAGACATTCAAAAACAGGTGCATAATACAAGGTCACTTCGCCAGTCTCTCTCAGCTTGGCGAACAATTCCGACGAGACATGCACAGTATGACCCATTCGCATGCAATATTCCGATAAGCCTTTTCCAATAGGTCGGGTCAATAGCACGGCTTTCGATTCATCTACACAATAAGGACGCACGAGTTGTCCTTTTTCTTCATCCAACAGAGAAATATATAAATTTCGCGCTGGTAAGATCCTCTGCACAAGTTGATGAACCGTCGCATACAATTCGTCCAGTGAAGACGCAAGTAACGCGGCCTCAGCTATTTCCCGCAAAACATCCTGAACCGCTGCGCTACGCTGCTGCGCTTCCTGTGCCTGTCTCAGTTCTTCATACTGCGCAGTCAATTCTTGATGAGCGGCCGTCAAATCAACCGTTCTCTCGGCGACACGCTGTTCCAGTTCTTCATTCATGCCTGTGAGGTTCTGATTAAGTGTCGCAATCTCCTCATTCATAGCGGTAATTTCTTCATTTTGCGCAATCAGTTCTTCATTCTGGGCAGTCAAAGATGTCGTGGCAATATCTAATTCCCTGGCATGTGCTTTCTTGTTTTGCTCCAAGATTTCATTTTCTTGCTGCAGCGCTTCTTTCTTCTGTATGCGCTCGGTAATATCTGAAAAAAGAGTCGCAAAACAACCTGGCCGTGGAGAGTACGCATAAATACTGTAATGACGGCCAATTTCTCTGGCAAAAGCCTCAAACTGCTGATCCTGTCCCGTCAACGTCACCTCGCCGTAACGCTCAATCCAGTAGTTCTCCGTTGCAGGCATCACTTCCCGCACGGTTTTTCCCACCAATTGTTCTCGAGTAAAGCCAGTCAATTTTTCAAATGCCTGATTGACGTCAAGAAACCGATAATCAATTGGACGGTTTGCCTCGTCGCATATAAGTTCGTGCACGGCAAAGCCTTCCTGCATGCTGTCAAACAGTTCTTTGTACTGAAGGAAAGTGTTCTCCCCTACTTTTGTCTGGTCACCACTCCATTTGCGCTCCGACATCAGCTCACCATCCAATCCGATCTTGATTGCTTAATAAATTCCCACCCAGGCATCGGTTTCAAATCCGTGGTATTCCCAATATCCCAGATACGGTTTATCAATGAGTTCGATGCGAGTAACCCACTTTACCGCCTTATAGGCATACATCTGCGGCACGATAAGCCGCGCCGGTCCGCCAAGAACGCGAGAAATCGGTTTCCCATCCATCAGCATAACAATCATCACATCTTTCATCTGAGCCTGTTCCAGTGATAGCGCATCTGCATACTGACCATCCGCCGAATAAAATTTCACGAACTTCGCCGCCGGTTGAACTCCGACCATCGCCAGGATATCCGACAGCAACAACCCTTCATAGGTGATGTTGACGACTGACCACCCTTCTACGCAATGAAAATCGCTGACCTGAACTTTACGGGGAAGACGGACGAAATCTTCCCACCGAAAAGTCGCCGTGCGATCGACCAATCCATCAATCGTAAACCGCCAGGTTTCATGGTTCAGGCACGGCAAAAAATTCATGGCGCTGTATTCTCCGAACGTTCCCCTCATGCCGCCGCCAATAGGCGGCAGCGAATCCTTCGCCGGTTCGGGCGCCGGGAAAAACATGTCGCAGTTGGTATTTCCCCGCACGTCCTGGGAGATGTTCCCGCTCTGAGTCCGCCAAATCAAGGAAGTAACCCAGACCCCGCCGGCTCCGGCAGCCAACCAACCGAAAAATCGCCGCCGCGTCCCCGATAGCGAATCCGGCAAAGGCTTTCGCCATACCGCCCAGACATGCCAAAGCACCGCCGGCACGGCCAAATAAGCCAACCAGCGGTGCAATTCAAAGGAATATGTCGTACTTCCTGGCCCCAAGGTTTCTTTTTGCAGCAACATCCACCCACTGACCAACCAGGCCGCCAACGCAAGAAAGGTGACCCTGACAAACCGTCGGTATTTGCGTCCTTTCCATCCCAAAGGGCGCCGAGTCAACAGAAAAAGCCCATAACTCAAGACCAGCGCGGTAAAAAATTCACCTGCGGATGCATGCATTTTCATCAGAAACAGCCGATAGGAAGCCAGTGGACCGCGTAGAATCGAAAAATGCAACAGAAACCCGCTAACAAGCAGCCCGCCAAAAACCAATGCATGGGCATGGTGCAGCATTTTCCGCATACCTGCGCGCTCCTTTATCGGATTACCGGCAACATATCCGGCGCATGGGTGAGCACTGTAACCCTAGCCTCAGGTCCTTTTTTAGTCAAAGCTGCATCGAGAGCCGCCTGCGCTGAAGAAAAATGCCGGAAGCCAAGTTTCGTTGCTTCGTCGGCGCAAATTCCGTCCGAAACGATATACACCGTTTCACGTTCCTTCACCTGCGCCCACGCTATCGCCAGCGCGGCTGCCACTTCATCCTGCAGTTGCCCCGCCGACACCATGTTGCGGATGCGCTCCGACGAATGCGGCGTTACGTCCAGGATATCGCAGTGGGTTTTGGCCACACCTTCGTAGCAAGGAGTCAGCAGAATGATGATCCCGCCTGCTTTGACTGCCAAATCCGAAGGATACAACGTTTTATGCGCCTGCCAAAATTCAATATCACACGGATGCGAGCTGGAAAGTACAATATCAGCTGCTTCCGGAATTGCTACCTCATACACCTGGGAAGCACGTTGGACCCCAACCCGGAAAGCCTTCTCAACATCGCCGAAAAACGCTTCCACCACCTGCCCCTGACGGTTAAGTACGGTGTTCAGTATGGTATTGAGGCCGACCTTACGAGCCATCAAATCAAGCTCCGCTCGTACCGGATTCTCCAAAACGCCAAGGAAGGACCGGGGCGCCCGTACTGACAGCAGATGAGTGTATGCAGTGGTATCTTCGCCCGATACTCCTGGCTGAACAATCTTGGCGCCGCCGGCATAACCAGGAATATGGTGGGGAACGATGCTGCCGATGCCAATTTTGAAATCCGCTTCGTATACGTCCTTGTTGATTAAAATTTGCCCGCCGTTGTCCGTGACTCCGAGATCCACTAACGCAGTTTCGTCTTTGTAGGGATGGTTCTTGATACAAATCCGCCTAACGGTCTCTTCGCCATACTTATCCAGAATTTCAGCATCTGTCATAAACCGATGAGTGCCGAGAGCGATGATCAGTGTGATCTGATCATCAGACACTCCCGCCGCGTTGCATTCGTCAAGTAGAATGGGAATCAATTGCTCCGTAGGTGTCAGGCGGGTATTGTCATCCGCCACGAACACCACATTTTTTTTGCCCCGCACTAGTTCCTGTAGTGAAGGCGAAGCGATCGGATGGGCCAATGCCCGCCGGATTTCAGTCTTTATATCTGCGACCGGTTGAATATCTTTGGGGGAATAGACTCCCACAAGTTGGGTTTCCGGCACCACGACTTCAACCGTTTCTTGTCCGTACGGCAATGCAATGACACGCGGCGGCATCCCTCAAACACCTCTTCCCATATTCCTACGACGCGTTTGGGCCATTTTTGCGCCCAACAGCAGCGATTCATTCATGCTCCGGTGATCCGCCGTTCCCTTGCCTGCTTTTCCAAAGGCAGTTCCATGGTCAACAGAAGTCCGGATAAACGGTAACCCCACCGTTACATTTACACCGGTCTCGAAACTAAGCACCTTCATAGGAATGTGGCCCTGATCATGGTACATACAGACTACAATATCGAAATGTTCTTTAAGCGCAGCCCGATAGAAAACCGTGTCCGGCGCAATGGGCCCTGACGCGCAGATTCCTTCGGCTTTCGCCGCTTCGATTGCCGGAATGATTTCCTCGATTTCCTCCGTACCAAATAACCCGCCTTCACCTGCATGGGGATTCAGACCCGCCACCGCCACTCTCGGTTCGGTCACCCCGAGTAATTTGCAGGATTCATTGGCAAGTTCGATCACCTTGAGAACTCGCGCCTTTTTTGTTCGATTGCATGCTTCCCGCATCGAAACATGGGTACTGACATGAATAACCCTAAGCGGTCCGCCCACCAACATCATGGCGTAATCTTTTGTCCCGGACAGTTCTCCGAGAATTTCCGTATGTCCGGCATAATGATAACCGCCGAGGTTCATGGCTTCCTTGTTTAGCGGCGCAGTAACAACGGCGTCGATCTCGTTCTTCATAGCCAGTTCCACACCTTTGGCCACATATTCATAAGCGGCTTTTCCCGCCCTTGCATCCACCTTGGCAAACGGCAAATCTGCCGGTAAGTTATCCATATCCAGCACGTCAATCACCCCGAATGTCTGACCAACGCCTTCCATGGAAGTTACTTTTCGAATCAGCAGCGATGCGCCAACAATTTTCACGGCCCGTTCCATGATCTTTGCATCGCCGATAACGACCGGACGACTTATGTCATAGAACTGTTCTTCCATCAAAGACTTCACGATGATTTCCGGACCGCAACCGGTTGCATCGCCCATGGTGATTCCCAATATCGGCTTCAAGCTGCTCATGCCGTTCTTCCTTTCAAAACTTTTACCGCCTCCACAATGGCGTTCTCCCCGCCGAAAGCTCCCGCCTTGGTAACGACCCGCAGACCCGGACAGCAGCCGCCGTTCAGTTGCCCTAAAGGAATTCCCGGCAATACTTCGGCAAGGATATCTATGGCGTTAACGCCCAACGCCCGGCACACCGACACCGCAGTATCGCCGCCAGTCAGAAAAAGCCCGGCAAGTTTTTCGGATGCCAGTTGCGCCACAACCTTTCCCATGGAGGCCGCAACGATTTCACTACACCCCTGGACCACAGAACCCTCAGCAACTGCCGATGCCAGCAATACATCCCGTCCCGCCGCCAGCTGGCTCAAAGCCTCCTGTGCGCAACGTTGCACTTCCTCGGCCTCATGGCTGATCAGTGCATCTACCTGCAACGATACCAGATGGACATTGTCCCCGGTCAAAAAGCGATTCATCTGACGGGCAGTAACATAACTGACGCTACCGGCTACCACCAGCACCGGTCCCGATCCGCCGGGAGTTACTGTTTGCTCCGCTTGGGGCCAACCCATGACCGCCGGGATCACTTCGGCCAATCCGGCGCTACCAACCCAAAGCGCTGCCGCTTCGGTCGCCGCAATAGCTGTCGCAATAGTTTGCAGGTGAGTCTGGGTCGATGCATCAAACGAAACAACCTTGGCTCCGTCTTGGCGAATTTCCTTAATCCGCCGCATTACCGCGTTCACGCCCTTACAAACATCGGCAAGATAAACATGCTCCACCTTGTGGTGCGACTGCGTCGCCAGCAGCGTCGGCAAAAGCGACTCATAAACGGGAGTTTTGGGATCGCGCGAAATTTCGCTCTCCGCAATGGGAACCTGATGCAGCAAATGCCATCCGCCCACAGTGATTCGCCCGTTGACAGGAAACGCCGGCGCCACGGCAGCCCATTCAAAGTCAAACTCAGCCATTGCAGCATCAATTTCGGCGCCAAGATTTCCTCGCAACGTCGAATCAATCTTCTTAAATACCAACGGTCGTGCTGATGAAACCTGCTTGATGATCCGTCCCGCGTTCCGAACCCGTTCATAAGAGATATCCGGCTGCGCAGCGCGGCTGTCCGTATCCAGAACCAGTGCATCCGTCCGGCGCTCTCCCTCACCCTCTACGGAACCGCCCAAAAACACCTGCACCTTCAAACCATGCTTTACAAATTGAACGCCTGCAT
>DATMYT010000259.1:0-3510 GCA_035560855.1 Negativicutes bacterium
TATTTGATTAACGTTGAAGTATTCTCACTTTAGAAGCTGTTCCAGCTCGAGTCTGTGGGCGGGAGAGCCCACGATATTCGACGCATGTTTGAGCCTCGCATCAAATGCTAAATTCCGACCTTCTGGAAAACGAAGTTTTAAGAAAAGAATGCGACGAACGGACTCGTCGACCCGGGTGATCGAAATTTCACCGGTTTTGACTGACGATAAAAGAGCGTGGTATGCGGCGGGTAAATCTTGCGGCATCAGAATGATATCGGCGCCTGCTTGAAAAGCAGATTGGGCGGCTTGTCCAGAATCCATAAGGTCAGTAATCGCTCTCATGTTCATCGCATCCGTGATGATAATTCCGCTGAAACCCATTTCTTGTCGTAAAATTCCAGTGAGAATGGGTTTTGACAGACTGGCAGGTAAATTTGGAGTTGGATCAAGCGCAGGATAATGCACATGGGCTGCCATGATCATATCAACATCCGAGCGAAGGGCAGCACGAAACGGCAACATTTCCACAGTTTCGAGACGGTCCCGAGCCTGATTGACAATTGGAAGAACGAAATGTGAGTCGCTACTCGTATCGCCATGACCGGGGAAATGTTTGGCGGCAGCTAAAATGCCGGAATTGTGAAGACCTCGAATGTAGGCGGTTCCCAGCTGTGCAACAACGTAAGGGTCGTTGCCGAAGGAACGATTGCCGATCACCGGATTTTCCTTACAGGTATCAACATCCAGAACCGGCGCAAAATTGAGATTGAATCCAAGTGCCTGTAATTCACGTCCGACAAGCATTCCCACCTTTTGTAGCGCACTCGCAGAATGATTTCCCAGACTGCGGGCAGTGGGTATCGTTGTCGCAAAAGAAAGTCGGGAAACACGTCCTCCTTCCTGGTCAACCGCAATAAAAGGCGAGAGGGGCGCTGCTTGTCGAACTTGTTCAATGAGTTGCATTGTATCGGAGAGGGAGTGTGTGTGCCGGGAAAAAAGTATTACGCCGCCGACATGATAAGTGCGAATCAGATTTTCCAGATCTCCATCTGCGGCGATGATAAATAATTGGCCGACTTTTTCCTCAAGGCTCATGCTTGCCAATTGTGCAGCAACTTTCTTTTCAAAGGATAATTGAGCTTCGTCTACTTTGGGAACGGTAGGCGTCGCCGCCGAGGCTGAGACGAAACTGCAAAATAGAGACAGGATTAACAACAGGAACAGTGATCGGATCATCATTTGCTACAATCCTCCCATGTAAAGATGTGGCGCCATGATATGGCGCCACATAAAGAGATTTAATTAGTTGGTTTTTTAGCCGGCGGCGTGGTTGTTGTACCGGAGGCACCGCCAGGAGGGGCATCGGGCTTCTTGGTTGGAGTGGTAGTTTTGCCTGATTGCCCTGGAATAGGAGTGTCTGTTTTTGTAGCAGGCGGAGCATTCGGGTCGGTTGGCGGCAACGCGGTCGAAGGCTGTTTGGGTTGATTTCCTTCAATGAAGTAATCGGTAATCGCGTCTTTGTTTTTTGGGTCCGTTACCAATCCACCATCTCGTGTAGAGATGGTTGCCGAGGTGATGCCGCGAGGACGAGGGAAATCTTTCCAAGGAGTATTCGCGGTTGCTTCTTTCATAAACAAGCGCCAGATTGTGGCCGGGGTTTCGCCGCCAGTGGTTCCGTCAAGAGTTCCTTCACTGTCAAATCCAATCCATACGGCAGTGGAAATGTCCGGAGTGAAGCCGACAAACCAGGCATCTTTGTGTTCATCCGTAGTGCCGGTTTTGCCGGCGGCTGGTTTGCCAATATTGGCGCCGGTTCCGGTGCCTCGCGTGATAACGCCTCTCATCATGTCAGTCAGCAAGAATGCAACCTTTTCATTAATAACCATGCGTTCTTTCGGAACATGTTGTTCCAAAACCTTGCCGTTTCGGTCCAATACTTTCAGGATGGTGACAGGTTCCACACGAACACCCTGATTCGCCAAAACGCCAAAAGCACTTGCGATATCAAGCGGCGTAACGCCGCGAGTAAGACCGCCAAGGGCCATGGCCAAGGTAATGTCATTGTGTGATCCGCTTGTTACCAATGTGGTGATTCCCATGTTTTGGGCATTGCGCACTACCTTTTCCGGCCCGACTTCCTGCGCCAGTCTGACCGCCGGGATGTTGCGGGACAATTCCAACGCGGAGCGCAAGGTCATCGGCCCTCTGAAGGTGCGATCATAGTTCATCGGCGCATATCCACCGGCGCTGAAAGGCTTGTCATCGACAATGGATGCGGGCGATTTGCCGCTGTCGAGGGCCGTCAGATACACGAAAGGTTTGAAGGCGGAACCCGGTTGGCGTTCGGCCAAAACAGCGCGATTAAATTTATCCGTACCGCGTCCGCCGACCATTGCTTTGACGTACCCGGTATGAGTATCTATGGCGACCAGAGCTCCCTGAGGCTGTTGCAGGCCGTTTTTATCAACGGACATGACCGGCAGTTCCCTCATGGCTTTTTCGGCGGATTTCTGCATGTCCATGTCGATACTGGTGTAGATTTTCAGACCTTCCTTATAAACAGTGTCGGCGCCATATTTATCGATAAGCTGAGATGTGATGTATTCGATGAAATACGAAGCTGAAACTTCAACATCTTTTTCTTTTTGTTTTGGATCGGGTTTGGCCTTGGGATCAAGTTTGACCGGTTCAGAACTGGCAGCCAGTTTGAGTTGAACATTCTTGGTTTTGTCGGCAGTTGATTGATCGAGATAGCCGTACTTCACCATCTGGTCCAGGACTGTTGATTGGCGCTCTTGGGCAGCCTTGATGCTGTTGAATGGTGAGTAATAGTTTGGGCTTTTCGGCAAACCAGCCAACATAGCGCATTCGGCCAGGTTTAATTTTTCGACGCTTTTGCCAAAATAAGTTTGGGCTGCTGCTTCGACGCCATAGGCCCCGGCGCCGAAATAAATCTGGTTCAGATAGAGTTCAAGAATTTCATTCTTTGTATACTGCTTTTCGATTTGAAACGAAATAATAATCTCCTGAACTTTCCGTTTCCAGGTGCGTTCCTGGGTAAGAAACGCATTTTTGGCTAGCTGTTGGGTTATGGTACTGCCGCCTTCGGACACTCCGCCAGCAGCAATGTTGATCCAGACAGCCCGTAGAACAGCACGGGGGTCAACACCGCCATGCTGATAGAAACGATTGTCTTCTAACGCCACAAATGCATTCTGCAGATCCTTTGGAATCTTATCCAAGGGAACCGGCAGACGATTTTCAACAGCGTGCAATACTGTGATCAGTTTGCCGTTGACATCAAATACCTGAGCGGAAGCTGCAGGGCGAATATCGCCGCGCAGATTGGGTGCTGATTGGATTGTCGCGGATAAAAATCCGAGGCCTACGCCAATACCGATGACAAGAAAAGCCATGATGCCAACGATAATGATCGCTGTCGCGGAACCTCGGGAATTATTTCGCAAGTTTCTGCAGAGAACCTGATAAATCTGATTCATAATATACCCCCAGTCTTTACACCAAAAT
>DATMYT010000260.1:0-5143 GCA_035560855.1 Negativicutes bacterium
ATGTTTTTAACTTTTTGATGAAAATCGAAAACATCAGTTTTTTTGATGCGGCTAAACGGTTGGCGCAAAAATTAAACATCCCTTTACCGGAACGGGAAAAATCTCCCCGTGAAATTTTACGTAATCAGGAAATGAGCGGACTTTTCCAGGTCAATGAAATGGCGAGCGATTTTTTTCATTCCTGTTTACTAAATACCAATTATGGGAAAGTAGCCAAAGAATATTTAACCAGCCGGGGTATCAGCCAGGACATGATTGAGAAGTTTCACTTGGGTTTTGCTCCTCCGTCCTGGGACAAATTGTTGTCCTCTTTTCGTCAGCGAGGCGTTTCTGATGAACTGTTACTGAAAGCAGGACTTGTCGTTTCGCGGGCATCCGAAGACGGGTTTTACGACCGTTTTCGGGATCGGATCATGTTTCCGATTGCCGACGCGAGGGGGAGAGTGGTTGGTTTCGGCGGCCGGGTAATGGACGACAACCAGCAACCTAAATATCTAAATTCTCCCGAGACCATTTTGTTTAATAAACGGCATATCCTGTATGGCTTGGATTTGGCATTCAAAGTGATTAAAGAAACGCGGCAGGTGATCGTGGTTGAAGGTTATATGGATGTGATTTCAGCTCATCAGCAGGGAATTGTCAATACGGTAGCTTCGTTGGGAACGGCGTTTACTCCCGAACAAGCCCGGCAGGTTTTGAAGTGTCAGGCGGAAATTGTGTTTGCTTATGATAGTGATGCCGCCGGGCAGAATGCAACCTTGCGGGCATTGGCGACGGTCCGTGATTTGGGAGCAGCGGTACGGGTGGTATCCATTCCCGACGGCAAAGATCCTGATGAGTTTTTAAATAAACATGGCGCGAGCCCTTTTGCGGAATTGATTAACCGGGCTCCCAACCTTGTGGATTATCAACTGAATCGGTTACTTGAGGATGAAGATTATTCCAGCTTTCAGGGCAAGGTGGCAGTGGTAGAGAAGATCGTTCCGATTTTAGCGGATGTCACCAACGCTGTGGAGGCGAATATGTATATTACTAGGCTTTCTCAAACGCTGGGCGTCGATGAGGCTGCTTTACGCAGTGAAGTGAGAAAATATGCGGCTCAGCTGAAGAAAAAGATGATTACCGGGGTTAATAAAGGGAATCGGTCGGTTCTTGGCTTGCCGGGACAGATGCTGTCGAAAACCGCGGAAGCGGAGCGGCAACTGATTCGTTTGATGTGTGATGATCCGGCCACAGTTCCATATGTACAAACGCAGGTTTCTGCCGATGAGTTTAAGGATGCATTGCGACAAGAGATTGTCACCACCATATATCATTATTTTTCTGCGGGTCAGACGGTTGTTCCGTCGATGGTGGCGGATCGCCTAAATGAATCTGCCAACAACGAGTTTTCACATATCATGCTCATGGAGCTGGAGTACCCGGATGTGGTTCGTTTGTTGGATGACTGCGTTAAGGCCATCCATTTGGGACACTTAAAAACATTATTTGAACAACACCGGCTGATGGCCGATGAATTACAACGTTTGGGGGATAGTCGCTATCTGCAGGAATTGGCGGAGAGCAAAAGAATTAATGATGAAATCAATCGAATGCGTTTGGTGTGATGTTAAATTGATTACGCAAATACAGTGGATAAGCAATAAAAATACGGATCCGAAATTGCGGCTTTTTCCGTGGGAAAGGGGGGGGAACAATGGCTGAAAAAAAGAATTTATCCAATGAGCATGTAAATGAATTGCTGCACAAAGGAAAAAAGCGCGGCGGAGTGTTAACATATGCAGAGATTATGGATACAATGCAAAGTGAAGATATGTCACCGGATGAAATCGATGATATGTATGAGATTTTCAGCACCAAAGGAATTGAAATTGTTGATGAAATACCCGAAGTAGACAGTGTTGAGGGGCCGGAATCCGTTGATATTGAAACAACTCCGGAAGAGGTTGACATCGACTTGTCCATTCCTGAGGGGATCAGTATTGATGACCCGGTGCGGATGTACCTAAAGGAGATCGGTCGTGTTCCTTTGCTGAATGCCGATGAGGAGATTAAACTGGCGAAACGGATGGAAGCTGGCGATGAAGAGGCAAAACGGCGTTTGGCAGAAGCCAATCTTCGCCTGGTCGTTAGTATTGCTAAACGGTATGTAGGACGGGGAATGTTGTTTCTAGACTTGATTCAGGAAGGTAATTTGGGCTTAATCAAGGCGGTCGAGAAGTTTGACTATAATAAAGGGTATAAATTCAGTACGTATGCTACTTGGTGGATTCGCCAAGCCATAACCCGGGCAATTGCTGACCAAGCCCGGACAATTCGGATTCCGGTCCATATGGTTGAGACGATTAACAAACTGATCCGGGTTTCACGGCAATTGCTGCAGGAACTGGGCCGGGAACCGGCGCCGGAAGAGATTGCCAAAGAAATGGATGTTAGTGTGGAACGAGTTCGCGAAATCATGAAAATTGCGCAAGAACCTGTTTCGTTGGAAACGCCGATTGGTGAAGAAGAAGATTCGCATCTGGGAGATTTTATTGAAGACCAGGATGCACCGGCTCCTGCTGAGGCGGCTTCGTTTATGTTGCTCAAAGAGCAATTAGAAGAAGTGCTGGAAACATTGACTCCGCGGGAAGAAAAAGTTCTGCGGCTGCGCTTTGGGTTAGATGATGGACGGGCCAGAACGCTGGAAGAAGTGGGACAGCATTTTGGCGTCACGCGGGAGCGCATTCGCCAAATTGAAGCAAAAGCATTACGCAAACTGCGCCATCCAAGCCGCAGCAAAAAATTGAAAGATTTCCTGGAATAACGTATAAATAGACCTTTTATCTATTGACACCTTTGTAGATAATATTGTAGTATATATAGCGTGGTATTATTCCTCGATAGCTCAATGGTAGAGCACGCGGCTGTTAACCGCGGGGTTGTAGGTTCGAGTCCTACTCGAGGAGCCAGTATTGATTTACAGACAGGCTTTCTTCCGGTAATGGGAAGCATGCTTCCTGATACTGTTTGAGACGTGCGCGTCTTGGTGAGGAAAACCTGTTTTCGTTCTCTACTGGGCCTATAGCTCAGCGGTAGAGCAGCCGGCTCATAACCGGCTGGTCCCTGGTTCGATCCCAGGTGGGCCCACCATTTGAATATACGCTTGTTTTTTCTTCATAAACGGCCCGTTGGTCAAGCGGTTAAGACACCGCCCTTTCACGGCGGTATCGGGGGTTCGATTCCCCCACGGGTCACCATGTTTTTCAAGTCCGGGAAGTTTTTCCTGGGCTTTTTTTGTTGCGCGCAGGGCTCTCTATGGCTTCTGTAGAATTCTTAAATAAATAAAGGAGGTGCAATACTGCGTGGAATTGAGTGCACGACTTAAGGCGGTAGCTGACAGGGTGGCGCCATACCAAAAAGTGGCGGATATTGGATCGGACCATGCATATCTTCCAGTATGGCTGTTGCAGAACCGAAAAATAGCATTTGCAGTGGCGGGAGAATTGCAGCCGGGTCCGCTGGAAGCGGTGCGGCGGACCATTAAGGAAGCGGCGCTGGAAGACTATGTGGCGGCAAGGTTGGGGGATGGGCTGGAAATAGTGGAGCCGGGAGAAGTTGAAGTGGCGGTGCTTGCAGGAATGGGAGGCGCAGCTATCAAGGGGATTCTGGAACGATCTCCTGCGGTGGTTGCTCAGTTACACCGTATTGTCTGCCAACCGATGATAGGGGCGGCTGTGTTACGTCGCTGGCTGGAGAATAATGGCTGGTATCTCGTGTCAGAAGAACTGGTGAAGGAGGATGGACATCTATATGAGGTTATTTCTGCCGAACAGGGGACGTCAAATCCGACAGATGACCTCCTCTTGGAGATTGGTCCGCTGCTGTGGCAAGAGAGACATCTGTTGCTGTGTGAACATCTAATTCGCATAAAATTGCAATATGAAAAAAGAACGGCTGAAATGGCGAATTCTCATTCGGAAGAAGTGATAAAAAAGCGGCGAGCCTATCAAAACAAAATCAACGCACTGGAGGCGAAGATTGCATGTCTGCAAACTGCGGAATAATCGCTGCGGCGATCGAAAAATTGGCGCCGATTGAATTGGCGGAAGAGTGGGATAACGTCGGGCTCTTGGTAGGAAGTCGGGACCGGGAAGTGAAAAAATGTCTGCTAACAATTGACGTAACAGCATCTGTAATTGACGAAGCAACAGAAATGGGCGCTGGAATGATCATTAGTCACCATCCGTTTCCGTTTCACGCAATGAAAAGTATTCGTACCGATACGGTGGCTGGTGGGCAATTAACGAAGTTGTTAAAACAGGAGATATCGGTCTATGCTGCGCACACTAATCTAGATGCGGCATTGGGCGGTGTGAACGATGCTTTGGCTATGGCAATTCAATTGCATGAAACGTCTTCATTGCGACCGGCACGGCAACCGTTGGTTAAAATCGTTGCCTATGTTCCGCCGGGGCATGTGGAAGAGGTTTGGAAAGCAATGATCGGGGCGGGAGCCGGATGCATCGGTAAGTATAGTCAGTGTGGATTCAGAATGAAGGGTACGGGGACTTTTCTGCCGGGCGGAGATGCCAAGCCGCATAGCGGGAAGTTACATCAGTTATCTACGGTGGAAGAAGTTCGAGTCGAGACTGTTGCACCGGCTTCCCTGGCCTCAGGAGTCATACAGGCGATGATTGCTGCGCACCCTTATGAGGAAGTCGCTTATGACAGTTACATTCTACAGAATGAGTGGAGCAATGGTGGTATGGGGCGGGTTGGAGACCTGGGATATCCCATGACGCTGTTGGATTTTGCCGCGCAGGTAAAAAAAACGTTGGGTGTACAAGGGGTTCGTCTTGTTGGGCCGGCTGACACGATGATACGGCGTGTGGCTGTTTGCGGCGGCGCCGGGATGGGATTGGCAAGTGCGGCGCATCAATCTGGCGCGCAAGTGTTAGTGACCGGTGATATTCGTTATCACGACGCGCAGGATGCAATAGCGGATGGACTATGCCTGGTTGATGCTGGACATTTTGGTACGGAGTATCCAGTGCTGAAGCAGTTACAGGGATATTTGCGCGGGTGTTCGATTGCGAATGGATGGGATTGTCTTTTTGAAGTTGCTTGCCGACAAGCCGATATATGGCAATGTATTTGATGC
>DATMYT010000261.1:0-13110 GCA_035560855.1 Negativicutes bacterium
GATGATGGGAATAAATGAACAAGAAAAATTCATAATATATAATTGAGAAGGAGTGGGAAAAATGCGTGTAGGGATGAAGATTGCGTTAGGCTTTTCAGTAGTGATTGTGATTATGTTGGCTATGGGAGGAACTTCCTTTTACTCCGCGGGGAATATCGCAACTCAGATGGAAGTGATTACCCATAATAATCAACGGATTGATTTAGTAAATGCTGTTGATAAGACTTTCACTGAAGGTGTAGTCGCGATTCGAGGGTATATGGTGTATGGTAAGCCAGATTATGCGAAACAGTTTGCAGACAAAATGGATGCAGCGATCAAGAATGCAACAGATTTGTTACAGGTGGCACGGCCAGAGAAAAAGGCCGATGTGGAGAAACTAATTCTTAACATCAAGCAATATAAAAATGACGTTCAAGCGAAAGTGCTCCCAGTTGTTGAACAGGAGAAGAGCATGAAAAGTTCCGGGATTATGAATGCGGCAACGTTGGCGGCAATTGAGGAGCAGTACACACAAATCGGGTTGACGCTGGTTCCAGTTGCGGAGGCAATCAATAAAACAACGAGCGGCTTAGTGGTGGATAATCGAAAAGCAATCAATGACCAGTTAGTTGCTTCAACTGCGACTGTTGGTACGGTAAAGACAACGACGATTGTGCTCAGTCTGATTTCACTCATCCTTGTTATCGTCGTCAGTTTCTTCCTAACCCGGATGGTTACCAAGCCGCTGGCGACAGTCAACGCCCGGTTGGATGAAATGGCGCAGGGGCACTTCGACAAAGACATTGATGTCCGCTATATCAAACGGCCGGATGAATTCGGCGATATGGGACGGTCCTTCGACAAAATGCTGAAGAGCATGCGCCAATTAATTGGTCATGTATCCCAAAGCGCGGAACAACTCGCAGCCTCTTCGGAAGAACTGACCGCTAGTGCTGAACAATCGGCTCAAGCCTCCAATCAGGTGGCGATGTCGGTGACGGAGATGGCGCACGGTTCGGAGAAACAAGTAGCGGCAGTGAATGACACGTCGGCCATCGTAGAGGAAATTTCCGCGACGATGGAAGAAGTGGCGGCGACGGCCCAGGAAATGGCAGGCAAGGCGAATGCTACCTCCAAAGCGACTGTCGATGGACAAAGTGCAGTGGACCAGGCGATTGACCAGATGAAGAATATTGGACAAGGGGCGCAACAGGCGCAACGCGCTGCAGGAGATCTGGAAGCCGGCTCCCGCCAGATTGAAGCAATTGTCGGATTGATCTCCAGTATTGCGGGCCAAACCAATCTATTGGCGCTCAATGCCGCTATCGAAGCAGCCAGAGCTGGTGAACAGGGACGCGGCTTCGCAGTGGTGGCAGAGGAGGTCAGGAAACTGGCGGAACAATCGGAAAAGGCCGCCCGTCAAATCAAAGAACTGATCGGAACCAACGATAACAATATTAAGAACGTAGTGGGTGTTGTCAGTAATACTCTGCAGGAAATTGATCAGGGAGTGGCCTTGGTCGGCAAGGCAGGAGCAGGGTTCAGAGAGATTCGCTCTTTGGTGGAAACCGTAACTCAACAGGTTGGCGAAATTTCCAAAGCACTAGGCGAGATTGCCATCGGTAGTCAGCAAATCGTAGGATCCATGAAGGCTGTGGAGAACGTGAGCCGCGACGCTGCGGCGGAAGCGCAGAACGTATCCGCCGCGACAGAAGAACAATCCGCCTCTACCGAGGAAATCGCTTCCGCGAGTCAAGCCCTGGCCAAATTGGCGACAGAGCTGCAGGCGGCTATGGGAAAATTCCGAATCTAAACAAGGATTACCAACCCAAAAGAGCGAATAGTAAAATAATAACGAAAACGAGGCTGTCGGATAACGACAGCCTCGAATATGAAGAACGGCAAACAAGTTCACTTTGATGACAGGTGCGCAGGGGGGAGGGCGGACGCCATGCTGGGAGCCAATCCGGCGCTGCAACAACGGATAAGTCGGGAGAATGAGCTGCTGCGACGGCTGCAAAAGTTGTCGGGTAAAATGCTCAAACATATGGATATGGAGGAACTGTTGCGTGAGATTCTATTTCATGCGACGCAGTTTCTTGGCGCAGATAATGGAGGCGTTTCACTGGTCGACGAGCAGGATCCCCAGGTGATGTGCATGCGTTATGGACTGGGACTACAGGCCGCCCGGATCGGAGTTCGCGTCAAGGCAACGGAAGGAATGATCGGTGAGACATGGCGTACCGGCCATGTTCAGGTAGTTGAAGATTATCGAACCTGGAAACACCGGCTTCCCGACTTGCAGCTTGAACGTTTGACCACTATCATCATGGCGCCGCTTCGGGTGGACGGGAACATTGTTGGCATGATTCAGGTATCCTGGAACGATGAGGTCTTTCCGTTAAAAGGAGAAACACTTGCTGCTTTCGAACAGTTTGCAGTCTTGGCGTCCGTGGCGTTGGAGAATGCGACCCTGTTCCAAAAAGCGCAGACGGAGATTAAGGAACGGAAACTGGCGGAAGAAGCTTTGAAACGGGAGCAAGCGTTTTCCAATGCTGTGATGGACAGTGTTCCGGGGATGCTTTACTTATATGATGATCAGGGAAAACTGGTCCGGTGGAACAAACAGCACGAGACGATGACGGGGTATTCTTCGGCGGAGATTGGCGGTATGCACCTGCTTGATTGGTACAAGGGAGATGAAGAAGCCCAGCGACTGATCGAGATAGAGGCGGGAAAAGCCATTCAGGGTGGCTTTGCAGACGCGAGAGTAACCCTGCGAAAAAAAGACGGAACTCCCCTCGCGATGTATTTTACCGCAGTTGGCCTAACGATCGATGACAAGCCCTATGTTACCGGAATCGGCATTGATGTATCCAGGCTTCAGGAAGTGGAAGAAGAGCTGCGCAAAGTCAATGACACGCTGGAACAAAAAGTTGAAGAGCGAACGCAAGATTTAAATGCACTTAATGAAGAACTCAATGCGATGAACGAAGAGATGACGGCCATGAACGAAGAACTGACAGCGGTGAATGAGTCAGTGATGCACGCGAATGATCTGTTGCAAAAAGAAGTCGAGGAACGGCAGCGGGCGGAAGCGGAGCTGACAGAGTCACTCGATCGGCAGAAAAGTATGCAGGAATACCTGATCCAGTCGGAGAAAATGGCGGCATTGGGTGGTTTGGTCGCAGGCGTTGCCCACGAAATCAATACTCCAATCGGGGTGGGTGTAACGGCCGCATCTCATCTGAAACAGATCACCGGGCAGTTTCTGACGTTATGTACGACTGGCGCGCCGCGCCGTAAAGATATGACGGAGTATCTGGAGGATATTGCGGAGGCTTCCGATATTTTGCTGAAAAATCTCGAACGGGCTGGCAATTTGATCAAAAGCTTCAAACAAGTCTCTGTGGACCAATCGAGCGAGACTCGTCGAAAATTCAATGCCAAACAGTATTTGGGCGAGATTCTTCTCAGCATGCATCCAAGGTTGAAAAATACCCGCCACAGCATCCAGGTGGAGTGCGCTGAAGAGCTTGAGATCGATGGGTTTCCCGGCGCTTTTGCGCAGATTATTACCAACCTGATGATGAACACCTTGATTCACGCCTATGAACCCGATGATGCCGGAAAAATTCGCATCGCACTTTCTGTGAAAAAAAACGGGGTAGAGATTGTTTATGCCGATGACGGCAAGGGAATTGCTCCGAATGTTTTGCCGAAGATATTCGACCCTTTTTTCACAACGAAACGGGGAACCGGGGGAACCGGCTTGGGTTTGTCCGTGATCTACAATATAGTGGTGCAACAATTTGGCGGGACAATCGTATGCAACAGTCAACTTGGACACGGGACAAGTTTTACGATACATTTTCCCTTTGAGAGGAAAGCAGGTGGAAAACGTGGATAAAATGCTTTTTGCCGAAGACGATGCATCGAGTGGACATAAAACGCTTCCTGAGGCATTGCTGCCCGTTGGAAAATGGAAAGTCCTGATTGTCGATGATGAAAAAGATGTGCATGATGTCACTATTCTGGCGCTGAAAAGGTTGGAATTCGAGTCGCGGGGATTGGAGTTTCTAAGTGCGTATTCCGCCGCGGAAGGCCGCGAAATTCTTAGGGCGAATCCGGACATTGCCGTCACACTGCT
This sequence comes from Negativicutes bacterium, assembly GCA_035560855.1. Lineage (GTDB taxonomy): Bacteria > Bacillota > Negativicutes > UBA1444 > UBA1444 > UBA1444. The sequence continues at coordinate 4,133 of DATMYT010000261.1, forward strand.
GGATGTGGTGATGGAGGATGACAACGCCGGGTTAACCTTGGTTCGTCAGATTCGGGACGAGATGCAAAACGACAAGGTGCGGATCATTCTGCGCACGGGGCACCCGGGGCAGGCGCCTGAAGAAAGTGTTACGTTGGAATATGATATCAACGATTATCGGGAAAAAACCGAACTGACGGCGCGTAGCCTGCGAACGGTACTGATTACGGCGCTGCGTTCTTTCCGCGCCATTTCGACGATTCAAAGCCTGAACCAGGAAATCGACGCAACGCAGCGAGAACTAATCTATGCACTGGGGGAAATCGCCGAAAGCCGTTCAGTCGAAACCGGCCATCATGTCAGGCGCGTGGGAGAAATTTCTGCAATTTTGGCAAGCAAGTGCGCCTTGCCCCAGAGTGAGGTAACGTTGCTCCGGCTGGCAGCTTCCATGCACGATCTTGGCAAACTGGCGATTGACGATTCGATTCTGAACAAACCGGGGTCATTGACGGCGGAAGAATTTGGCATCATGAAAACGCATAGCCAACTGGGTTATGAGATTCTATGCCGGTCCAAGCGTCCGCTCTTGAAAATGGCGGCGATTGTTGCTAAAGAACATCATGAGAACTATGACGGAACAGGCTACCCGCAGGGACTTCGAGGCGAAGAAATCAATCTGCATAGCCGGATTGTGGCGTTGGTGGATGTGCTTGACGCGTTGGGCACGAAACGGGTATATAAAGATCCGTGGGCGCGGGATAGAATCCTCGATTACATTCGGGCCGAGAAGGGGAAAAAGTTCGATCCCAACATAGTGGATTTGTTTTTCCAATGTAGGCATGAGATTTCCCAAATTCAGGAGCGGTATGTAGATCCGCTTCGCTAAGCCCGGATTTGGCTGATGCGCTTTTCACAATGGGGGACGGCGTGGCTTCGTTGACTTTAAAAAGGTCGTGCACTATAATTAGTGGCATCAGCGGAACCGTCCCTATGGCCCCGCCTTTAGCGGGTTTTTTTTAGTTTGAGGAGGATGTCAATGAACGAGAAATACGTCCCGGGAGAAATTGAACCAAGGTGGCAAAAAGTCTGGGCTGATTCAGGTGCATTTCACTCGGAGGTAGACCGGACGAAGCCTGAATACTATGTGCTTGAGATGTTCCCATATCCTTCGGGGGCCCTGCACATGGGTCATGTCCGTAATTATTCCATCGGAGATGTGGTAGCCCGATTCCAGAAGATGCGGGGATACAATGTCCTGCACCCGATGGGCTGGGATGCTTTCGGTATGCCGGCGGAAAATGCCGCCATCAAGAATAAGGTTCATCCTGCTGACTGGACGTGGAGCAATATCCGCAATATGCGCCGCCAACAACAGGAGCTCGGGCTTTCCTACGACTGGGACCGGGAAGTGGCGACCTGCCACCCGGAATACTATCGTTGGACCCAGTGGCTGTTTTTGCTGTTTTTTGAACGAGGACTGGCCTATAAGAAAAAAGCCGCCGTCAACTGGTGTGAGGAATGCAATACCGTGCTCGCCAACGAGCAGGTTATCGACGGCAATTGCTGGCGTTGTAACTCGGTTGTTGTCAAGAAGGAACTGGAGCAGTGGTTCCTGAAGATCACCGACTATGCCGACCGATTGCTGAAAGATATGGATTTGTTGGGTGGGTGGCCCGAACGCGTTCGTACCATGCAGGAAAACTGGATTGGTCGGAGCGAGGGCGCTGAATTTAGTTTTGATGTTCCGGAGTTGGGTGAGAAGATTCCGGTTTATACAACCCGGCAGGATACGTCATTTGGGGTAACTTATGTCGTACTGGCGCCGGAACATCCATTGGTGGAAAAACTCATCGCCGGCAAACCGGAAGAAGTAGCGGTTCGCGCTTTTGTGGAAAAGGTTCGTAAGCTCAGCGAGATCAACCGGACAGCTACCGATGTGGAAAAAGAAGGCATGTTCACTGGAACTTACGCCGTCAATCCTTTTAATGGCGAAAAAGTGCCGATTTGGGTGGCCAACTATGTTCTGTACGAATATGGCACCGGCGCGGTAATGGGCGTTCCGGCCCATGATGAACGCGACTGGGCTTTTGCCACGAAATACGGTCTTGATAAGCGATTGGTAGTTCAGACACCGTCCGAGCCGATGACTATTGCAACCATGACCGGGGCCTATGGCGGCACTGGCGTGTTGGTCAATTCCGGTCGGTTTGATGGACTGGAAAATGAAATTGCCAAAGCAAAGATGGCGGACTGGCTGGAAGAGCAAAAAAACGGTCATCGTCGAGTGACCTACCGACTGAGGGATTGGCTGATTTCGCGGCAACGATACTGGGGTGCTCCTATTCCTATCATTTATTGCGAAGATTGCGGTGCAGTAGCGGTTCCCAAGGAAGAATTGCCGATCAAACTGCCGGAGAATGTCCGCTTTGATGTTGGTGCGGTATCGCCTCTGGCGACCGTCGACGAGTTTGTGAACTGTAAGTGCCCGAAATGCGGTAAGCCCGCACGCAGGGAAACGGATACCATGGATACGTTTATTTGCTCTTCCTGGTATTATTTCCGCTACACGGACCCGCGGAACACCAAAGCACCATGGGATATCAATGCCTGCAATTATTGGACGCCGGTCGATCAATACATTGGCGGGATTGAACATGCGATTCTTCATCTTTTGTATTCGCGTTTTTTCACCAAAGTTCTCAAGGACGCCGGGCTTATTGACGCTGATGAACCGTTTAAAAATCTCCTGACACAGGGAATGGTCATCAAGGACGGCTCGAAGATGTCCAAGTCCAAAGGCAATATTGTGTCGCCGGAAGAGATTGTAAAAAAATACGGCGCAGATACCGCGCGGCTTTTTATCTTGTTTGCATCGCCGCCTGAACGTGATCTCGAGTGGAGCGATCAGGGCGTGGAAGGTGCCGCGAGGTTCTTTAACCGCCTGTGGCGTATTGTCCATCATTTCGCGGAAACCGCCCAAGGGGCACCTGCAACCTACGATGCTGCGGAACTGGATGCGGATGCGAAAGAACTGCGTCGTGCCCTGCATACGACCATCCGCAAGGTGACGGATGATATCGCCGACCGTTTCAATTTTAATACCGCTATTAGTTCTGTGATGGAATTGGTCAATGCGATGCATGTCTACCGTGACGCCGTAAAAACGCCGCATCCGGCACTGATCAAGGAGACGTTGGAAGCGCTGATGCGTTTGTTGGCGCCGTTTGCACCTCACATCACCGAAGAATTGTGGAGTCAGACCGGACATTCAGACAGCGTTCACAAACAAAGCTGGCCCAAATGGGATGCGGAAGCCTTGAAGACTGATTCGGTGGAGATTGTGGTGCAGATCAATGGCAAGGTTCGTGAGAAACTGATCGTGCCATCGGAAATAACCGGAGCCGAACTGGAAAAAATCGCTCTGTCCCAAGAACGGATACAAGCGTTGATCGAGGGAAAAACTGTGGTCAAAGTGATCGCAGTGCCTGGTAAACTGGTCAACATCGTTATTAAATAGACAACGACAATTCATCTCAATAAACGGCTCAATCTCGACATGCAATATGTTAGCCATGCGCCGGCCTGTACGCACAGGCCGGTTTTTTTTGCGTAAAAACAGCTGGGAGGGAAGATCATGAGAGAAATTGACGAAGCGGAAGAACAGATGACTCAGTTGCGGCAGAAGAAAAGAAAAATCCTGGCGGCCGTTGTGCTGGGAATATTATGCGTCAGTTTCTACGGATGGTGGCGCAAAACCGTCCCGCCATCCGATGCGGCCATCGTCTCCCAAACCGCCACAGTGGAAGCAGCTCACAAAGCACAGGGCGAAGTTGTTGTCTATGTAAGTGGACTGGTGGAGCATCCCGGTTTGGTCAAAGTGCCTGCGGGGGCGCGGGCGTTGGATGCGGTAAATGCTGCAGGCGGGCTGCTGCCTGGAGCCGATGTCTCCAAGGTAAATCTGGCGCAGGCGTTGCGAGATGGCATGCAGATCCATGTTTCGGGACAAGCAGTGATGGCAAAGGAGTCCAGCGGCCAATATTCCGGATCAACCGGCGCACAGACTCAATCCCAAAATTCAAACTCAGCGGCAGAAAAAATCAATATTAATACGGCTGATGCAACGCAGCTTGATAAATTGCCTGGCGTGGGACCCGCCATGGCGGCGAAAATTGTGGAATGGCGAAAAGCTAATGGGCCGTTTCAGGCAGGGGAAGACTTGAAAAAAGTCAAGGGCCTGGGGGAAGCCAAGTATCAAAAACTGAAGGATAAGATCTCTTGGTAGGATACCTAGTCGCTTTTGCTGCGGGGATTTGGGCGGCCGAAAACGCTGATCCATCTTTTCCGTTCATGATGACGTTGGCAGGGCTATTTGCGCTGGCGCTTTTGTACGGGGTTGATCGCTTGCGCCATAGAACGCATGACCGTTGGATTTCGGCCAGCTTGCTGTTTTTGTGGTTCGCGGCCGGAATGGTGAGGCTGGGAGCCGTTGAAGCGCCTACGGTTGGTGCGGTGCAGGAATATGAAGGGAAAAAGGTAACCATACACGGAACGATTAACGGGGCGCCGAAGATTTCTGCCGGAATGCCCGGCGAATGGCGCATACGCTATGAAGTCGTTCTCGACAGCGTCGTGGGAGAGGGGAAAAACAAGCTGCCGCAGCAGCTATCCGGCGGAGTGATGCTGAGCGTTCGGCAGACGCAACCACTGCCCGAGGGTGGTGATGGCGATTCCATCACCGCTTCCGGAAACGTGCGATTGTTTCATGCATACCATAACCCGGGGCAGCCGGATTGGGGCGCGGCATTGGCGGTGCGAGGCATCGATGCTCGAATTGCAGTTGCGCCGGGTTCGGTGAAGATCGCGCGGCGCGATGGAGCAGAATCGCTAATCACTCGTCTCGGGCGCTGGCGCACACAGGTTCGTGCGGCATTGATGGAAGCTATGCCGGACAAGGATGCGTCCCTGATTATGGGGATGCTGTTTGGTGGTTATGATGGGATTGAAAGGCAGACGGTCCGGGATTTTGCCGCGACCGGAATTGTCCATATTCTGTCGGTCTCCGGCGCACATATCGCACTGGTGGCCGGGGCGATCTTTTGGCTGACCCGGCGACTTGCGGTTCCGGACGGCTGGGGGGCGGGGATTGCAGCGGTCGCCATGGTAGGGTATGGGTTCATCAGTGGGTTTTCCGCTCCGGTTGTCCGATCCGTCATTATGGGGCTGATCGGGATGGCGGCGATCGGGACGGGGCGATTGGCATTAGCGCCTCGCGCCTTGTCGGTGGCTTCACTCGGGATGTTGATCTATGAGCCGCGCAATCTGTTTGATATCAGTTTCCAGCTATCCATCGGTTGCACTGCCGGATTGTTGTTTTTGCAGCCTCGCCTGTCGGCTTGGCTGCGGGGAGTAGCACCGGACTTAGCGACAGAAGGGATTGCTGCGACAGTGGCGGCGCAATTGGCCGTGATCCCCTTGCTGGCTTGGTACTTCAGCCTGTTTCCTGTTATTTCGCTTCTTGCCAATCTGCTGGTAGTTCCCATTCTGGAGGCAGTAATTTTGCTTGGATTGTTTGGAACCCTACTGGCTGGCGGAGTTGCGTCGCTGGCGCATCCGCTGTTTGTCGGCGTCAGCCTGTTGACCGGATTGGCAGTGGAAATCAATCGCTTTTTGGCGAAATTGCCGGGAGGGTCGATATATTTACCGGCAATGGGAACCGGAGCTGCCTGCCTGTACTATGGGCTGCTGCTGTGGGCGGCCGGGTTTGCAAGTCACTGGGGATTATCGCCGGAAGCTTTATGGAATTGGCTGCATCGCCTGCCTCGGCGCGCCGCAATCCTCGGCACGGTTGCGGTCGGGATTGCGGTATCAATCCTGATGCGACCCAATTCGCTGCAAGTGCATTTTATTGATGTGGGACAGGGCGATGCGACTCTCATTATCACACCGCATGGGCGATCGATTTTGGTGGATTCTGGTGGCGCACTGGGACCGCAGAACGGGTTTGACATCGGTGAGCGGGTGGTCGTTCCCTATTTGCGACACTATGGGGTGAGCTCGATTGATTGGCTGATTTTGACGCACAATCATCAGGACCATGCGGGCGGAGCGGCTGCCGTGGCCGAAATTATCGGCGTGCATCAGGTTTTGCTGCAACAGGCGCCGCAAGATACTTCGGCGGCAATTCTGCGATTGCAGCAGGCGATGCACGGCAAAGGAATGCAGGCAGCGAGCGAGGTCAGCGAGATTCGGGTGGACGGAGTGACGGTGAAACTGTTTCAGGTTGGAGAGGATAATCAAGAGGAGAAGGCGAAAGGAAAAGAAGGCCGAAGTTCGTCGGAAAACGGAAAATCCATTGTGGCGCGTATCGAATATGGGCGACACAGTTTTTTGCTGACAGGAGATCTGGAGGGAGAGAGCGAAAAGAAACTAAGTAAAACTAATCTGCTTCCCTCGACAGTATTAAAAGTAGGGCATCATGGCGCGCGAAAATCTACCCAGCTGGATTTTTTGGCTCGGGTTACGCCGCAGTATGCTGTCGTTTCAGTGGGGGCCGATAATCAGTTTGGGCATCCCACACCTGAAACGATGCATCGTTTGCAAGAATGGCCGGTTTCCATCTTTCGCACCGACCGCGACGGAGCGGTGGTGTTTTGCAGTGACCAAGAGACCTTGACGGTAGAGAAAACTGTTCATTAAAGGCGGGAGATAATGGTTACGAGAAAAAACAAGCCACGCGGACGTTTTGCACCCAGTCCATCGGGATGGATGCATTTGGGAAACGCCTGGACGGCTTTGCTCACATGGCTCGATATACGAAAACAGGGCGGTGCTATGGTGCTGCGCATGGAAGACCTTGACCCCGATCGCAGCCGTAAGGAGTATGCGGACGGGTTGATGGACGACTTGCGCTGGCTGGGACTGGACTGGGATGAAGGGCCGGATGTTGGGGGCCCCTATACTCCTTACGCCCAAAGCAAACGCACGGCATTGTATCAAGCGACCTTTGATAAGTTGACGCAAGTGCAGCTTGTATATCCTTGTTTCTGTTCGCGTACGGAACTGCGCTCTATCGCTTTGGCGCCGCATGCCGGCGACACGGAGGTTCCCTACTCGGGTCGTTGTGAAAAGCTGGATGCGGAGGCTAAGGCGCGAATGGCTGCGCAAGGCCGTTATCCCGCGTTGCGTCTGCGGGTCGGCGATGCAGTGGTGGAATTTGTCGATGAAGTATATGGCGTTCAGCGGCAGGTGCTCTCACAAGCTTGCGGGGATTTTGTCATTCGACGCTCGGATGGCGTATTTGCTTATCAACTGGCTGTAGTTGCCGATGATGCGGACATGAAGATTGACCGGATTTTGCGGGGAGCGGACCTGCTTGCCTCCACTCCGCGGCAAATATATATATGGCGGTTGCTTGGCTTGCAGCCGCCGACGTTCGTGCATGTGCCGCTACTGCTCGGAAATGACGGCAACCGGCTGTCGAAACGGCACGGGTCTTTGGCGCTTGCAGCACTGCGAAGCATGGGAATCAGGCCTGAGTCTGTCATCGGGCAACTGGCCGTGTGGGCGGGGTTGACTGAAAAAGTGGAAGCACTGCAGGCAAAAGAATTAATTGCAGCATTTGATGTTTCACTCTTGCCGCGGGAATCGATCGTAGTGCCGGATACGCTGCGTTTTGTGTAGAGATATTTGAGCTAAGAAGAAGGAGCATTGCTGGATGGCAAACGCAACGAAAAAAGCCCCCCAGGTGTACCTGTTTTACGGTGAGGAAGGGCTGCTGGTCCGACAACTGGCGAATAAAGTGATCGAAGCGACGCTAACGCCGGAGGATCGCGAATTCAATCTGATTACTATGGAATCGGACCCGGGCATTCCCGAACTACTGCATATGGTGGAAAGTGCGCCATTTTTTGGCGATCACAAGGTTGTCGTAATCCGGAATACCAAGCTTTTTCAGGCGGCGCGACGCAAGGCTGCTGCCGCGGAAGAGAGCGACGATGAGGAGAATGCAGATGCCGGCGGCGAGGCGGCCAAAGACGCTGCGGATTCGACGGATCCCCGGTTGTTGCACCTATTGGAAAATATGCCTTCCTACACGACCTTGGTGTTTACGGCAGCCAAAGCTGATAAACGTCGCAAACTGATGAAAGTGGTGGCGGAAAACGGACAAATCCGGGAACTGAATCCGTTTCGTCCGATGGAAGAACGGGAAATCCGTTCCTGGGTGGAAGACCGCTTGGCAGAACTCGGTAAACGGATGCACCGGGAGGCGATGGACCACCTGTTTGCGGTTATTTCCACGATGAGCCAGGTTTCCCGCGGCTTTCTCTCGTCTGAGCTTGAAAAGGCTGCCTTGTTTGCCGGGGAAGATCCCCTGATTACAAAAAAAGCATTGGAAGAAGTCATGGCGTCGGTGCCGGAAGTGTCGGCGTTTGCCATGACGGATGCACTGGCCCGCCGCAACGTGGCGCAAGCCTTATCCCGACTGGAAGAACTGTTTGTCAGCAAGGAACCGCCTCTCAAAATCATCGGTCTTCTCGCCTATAATGTGCGGCGTTGGTGGCAGGTGCGGCAGGTAATCGACAGGCGGGGAACCGAGGCTGAAATGGTGGCCTCGCTTGGCGCAAAAAGCGGCAGCCCCGGAATGGTCAACCGGGTGATCGGACAGAGCCGCTCTTTTCGTGATGCGTCGCTGAAGCAGGCGCTATTGACGTTGGCGGACGCCAATGTAGCCAGCCGGTCCGGCGGCGATCCCAAACCGTATCTGGAGCGGGTGCTGATCGAACTGTGCCGGTAAAGTCAGCTTGCTAAAGCTTTTTCGTGTCTTCAAAGGTGCTGCTGATAGCGTTTAATTCTCCCCCCAGAAGAAAGATTAAAGTGCTGATGTATAGCCAGAATATTAGAGCGAACATACCGCCTAAACTGCCGTAAATGTTTGCATAGTTCGCAAAGCTGTTCACATAGAAAGAAAATAATAAAGAAGCGGAAACCCAACCGAAAGT
>DATMYT010000262.1:0-10122 GCA_035560855.1 Negativicutes bacterium
AAATGGTAATGCCTGGAGACCATATTAAGATGAACATCGAACTGATCACGACGATCGCGATTGAAGAAGGTCTGCGGTTTGCAATTCGGGAAGGTGGCCGAACGGTCGGCGCCGGAGTTGTCACTGCGATCAACGCATAAGCACCTAGAGCGTTAGGGGTGTGACACACACCCCTAACTATTATGATATTGTTGAACAATTGCAATGATGCAGGAGGTTGCCGACGAAGTATTCGGGGAATTCCTGTGGAGCAAGTCCGTTCATAGAAACTGGACGACGAGGAGGAATTATAAGTGGCAAGACAACAAAAGATCCGAATTCGTTTAAAAGCTTATGACCATAAGGCACTCGACCAAAGTGCGGTCAAAATTGTAGAAACGGCGAAGCGGACAGGTGCCTTGGTTTCAGGCCCAATTCCCTTACCGACAGAAAAAAACATCTTTACGATTTTGCGGTCTCCGCATGTCAATAAAGATTCACGTGAACAGTTTGAAATGCGTACGCACAAGCGTTTAATTGATATTCTCGAGCCGACGCCAAAGACAGTCGACGCGCTCATGCGCCTTGATTTGCCTGCAGGCGTGGATATCGAAATCAAGTTATAAGGGGGTGGCAATCGTGGCTAAAGGCCTTTTGGGGAAAAAAATCGGCATGACTCAAATTTTTGCAAGTGATGGCAAAGTAGTTCCGGTTACCGTAGTTGAAGCCAGCCCCAATCTGATTACCCAGATAAAGAGCGTGGAAAGCGATGGATACAACGCGGTGCAAATCGGGGTTGGCGTTGTTAAAGATAACAAAGTGACAAAGCCGCAAAAAGGTCATTTTGAAAAAGCAAATGTTAAACCGGTCCGGTTCCTTAGGGAACTTCGCCTGACCAATGTTCCTGATCAGAAAGTTGGAGATACAATTGCGGTAGACATTTTTGCCGAGGGAGAAATCATTGATGTTGTCGGAACCTCCAAAGGCAAAGGGTTCGCCGGTACTATCAAACGTCATAATTTTTCTCGTGGTCCCATGGGCCACGGTTCCAAGTCTCATCGTGAACCGGGATCTATGGGTCCTCGGATCAGTGGAGGCGGCGGCAAAGTATTCAAAGGGAAAAAACTTCCTGGCCGTATGGGCGGGGAACAAGTTACGGTTCAGTGTCTGACGGTGGCCCGAGTGGATGTCGAAAGGAATCTGATCTTAATAAAAGGTGCGATTCCGGGTCCGAAAAACAGCTCGGTACTCATCAGAAACGCGGTGAAACCGCCGAAGCCTGTTACGGTGAAGACTGGTAAGTAGAGTCAATCACCCTTGTTTGGAAAGGAGGATATAATTCATGCCAAAAGTAGCCCTATATAATATGTCGGGAAAACAAACCGGTGAAATTGATTTGAATGATTGGGTTTTTGGCTGTGACGTCAATGCAGCGGTTTTGCATCAAGCAGTGACAATGCAGTTGAATAATCAGCGTCAGGGAAATGCTGCGACAAAGACCCGGGCAAATGTTCGGGGAGGCGGCAGAAAGCCGTGGAAACAAAAGGGAACCGGTCGCGCACGCGCTGGGACCATTCGATCCCCTCTATGGGTGGGGGGCGGTGTGGTTTTTGGCCCGCATCCACGCAAATATACGATTTCCATGCCACGCAAGGTCCGCCGTCTGGCGTTGAGATCGGCGTTGACATCAAAAGTGAACGCTGGCGAACTGCTTGTTCTTGAAGAATTGAATTTTTCTGAAATCAAGACAAAGAACATGGTTCAATTTCTTGAAGGATTTAAGGCTGAGGGGAAGTCCTTGGTGGTCATGGCGGAGCAGAATGAAGTAGTCAAGAAATCTGCCGGTAATATTCCGGGAGTGACAACAATCACATCATTGGGCATTAATGTCTATGACATTCTGAATCACCGACGCGTTTTTGTGACAAAAGATGCCATCGCCAAAATTGAGGAGGTGTTGGCATAATGACAAATTTGCGCGATGTTTTAATCCGTCCATTGATTACGGAAAAAACTAATGTTGGCATGCAAGAAAACAAATACACGTTCATTGTTCCTTTGAATGCCAATAAAGTTGAGATCCGTCAAGCTGTTGAAACTGTATTTAAGGTTAAGGTACTGAATGTCAATACTGTCCGTGTAATGGGGAAAGTCAAGCGAATGGGAAAACATTCTGGCAAACGTCCGGATGTAAAAAAGGCCATCGTCAAAGTATCCCCGGGACAGCGCATTGAATTCTTTGAAGGAGTCTAAGCCTTCGGGCGGTTGATGAGGAGGAGCACTCATGGCAGTAAAGAGTTTTAACCCATATACGCCTGGTAGAAGAAGCATGACGGTAGCGAGTTTTGATGAAATTACCGCAAGCAAGCCGGAAAAATCATTGACAGAAATCGTACGGAGATCCGGCGGCAGAAACAACCAGGGGCGTCTGACAGTCCGCCATCAGGGTGGTGGACACAAGCGACTTTATCGTATTATCGACTTCAAACGCATAAAAGATGGCGTGCCTGCTACGGTTGCAACCATCGAATATGATCCAAACCGGTCTGCTCGGATTGCATTGTTGTTCTATGCAGATGGTGAAAAACGATATATTTTAGCGCCTGATGGATTGAAAGTTGGCGATAAGCTGATGAGTGGTCCTGAAGCTGATATCAAGGTTGGGAATGCATTGCCGCTTCGGAACATACCGGTTGGCACTTTGATTCATAACATTGAACTCAAAATCGGCAAGGGCGCTCAAATGGTTCGATCTGCCGGAACATCAGCACAGTTGATGGCAAAAGAGAATGAACAAGCCTTGTTGCGTCTCCCGTCCGGTGAGGTTCGAAGAGTTCATGTGAATTGCCGTGCAAGCATAGGGCTGGTCGGGAATCATGAGCACGAAAACATCACGATCGGGAAAGCGGGACGGTCGCGTTGGCTGGGCATTCGCTCTGCAAACCGTGGTGTTGCAATGAACCCTTGTGATCACCCGCATGGTGGTGGTGAGGGACGTTCGCCGGTTGGGCGTAAGAACCCGGTTACCAAGTGGGGCAAATGTGCGATGGGGACCAAGACTCGCTCCAAAAAGAAGGCTTCGGAGAAACTTATTGTCAGCCATCGTACGAAATAACGGGAGGAGAAAGGAGGTCGCCGTATAATGTCAAGATCGGTCAAAAAAGGACCTTATGTTCATGCAAGCGTGCTGAAAAAGATCGATGCCATGAACGACAAAAACGAGAAGAAAGTGGTCAAGACGTGGTCGCGGAGTTCCACCATCCTGCCTTCTTTCGTTGGACATACGATTGCCGTCCATGATGGAAGAAAGCATGTTCCGGTGTATATTACAGAAGATATGGTTGGCCATAAACTCGGTGAATTTGCTCCGACCCGCACGTTTAGGGGTCACGGTTCAAAAGCCGAAAGAGCAACCGGCGTCAAGAGTACTGCTAAATAGTCAGCTTTCAAAAAGGGGGTTAATTCGTGGAAGCAAAGTCGATTGCCAAATATGTGCGGATTGCACCGCGCAAGGTTCGTATAGTGGTCGATCTGATCCGAGGCAAGGATGTTACAGAGGCATTGGCTGTTTTGAAAAATACGCCCAAGGTTGCTTCGGGCGTCATCTATAAAGCCTTGAAGTCAGCGATTGCCAATGCGGAACACAACTATGACATGAACTCAGATGCCCTTTACGTTTCGGCGGCTTATGTCGATCAGGGACCAACGCTGAAAAGGGTTCATCCCCGTTCCCGGGGACAGGCATTTAAAATCCTCAAGCGCAGCAGCCATTTGACTGTTGTAGTTAAGGAAAGATAACGAGGCGGAGGAGGGAATCGCAGTGGGACAGAAAGTGAATCCGCATGGTCTTCGACTCGGCATCATCAAAACATGGGACGCTCGATGGTACGCAGATAAAGACTATGCAGCCAATCTTCATGAGGATCTGAAGATCCGTAAGTTTCTGAAAACAAAGTTGGCATCGGCCAGTCTTTCCAAGGTAGAAATTGAACGAGCTGCCAACAGGATTAAGGTTACTCTTCATACCGCAAAACCAGGCATGGTAATCGGACGTGGTGGAGCGAGCATTGAAGAGTTGAAAAAAGCGTTAAAGAAGTTGACGGAAAAGACAATTGACGTTAACATCGCCGAAATCAAACAGGCTGAAATGGACTCGACACTGGTGGCGGAAAATGTTGCTGCACAGTTGGTGAAACGTATGGCATTCCGCCGGGTTATGAAGCAAACTGTCGGACGGACGATGCGTATCGGTGCAAAAGGGATTAAGGTCATGGTGGCCGGACGTCTTGGCGGTGCAGAAATCGCACGGACGGAATCATACCGTGAAGGTAGTATTCCGCTGCATACGCTGCGGGCAGATATTGACTACGGTACGGCGGAAGCTGCTACTACATTCGGTCGCATCGGCGTTAAAGTCTGGATTTATCGGGGCGAAGTGCTTCCGACAGTTAAACAGGCAAGGCAACAGGCGCCGATACCTCAGAGTGAGGGGGCTGGAAACTAATGTTATTGCCGAAAAGAGTAAAACACCGTAAACAGTTTCGTGGTCGTATGAAAGGAAAGGCAAACAAGGGAAATACCGTGTCGTTTGGCGAATATGGCCTGGCGGCGCTGGAGCCTTCCTGGATAACTAATCGACAGATCGAAGCAGCTCGTATTGCCATGACGCGATATATCAAAAGAGGCGGGCAAGTTTGGATTCAGATATTTCCTGACAAACCTGTAACATCAAAACCGGCTGAAACCCGTATGGGTAGCGGCAAAGGCTCTCCTGAATATTGGGTTGCGGTAGTAAAACCAGGTAGAATTATGTTCGAGATGGCTGGCGTAACCGAAGAAGTCGCGCGCGAAGCATTTCGTCTTGCGGCCCATAAACTGCCAATTAAGACGAAATTTGTAGTAGGTCCCAAGGCTGGCCAGCTTGAAGTGGAAGCAGGTGGCGAGATTGATGAAGGCTAAAGAGATAAGAGACCTGAATGTTTCGGAACTGGACCAAAAGGTAGCTGGCTTGAAGGAAGAATTGTTTAACCTTCGGTTCCAGATTGCCACTGGTCAATTGGAGAATCCCATGCGGATTCGTGAAGTCAAAAAGGCAATTGCCAGAATTAAAACGATACAACGAGAATCTGAGATCAAAGCCCAACGGGCTTAGAGTCTTCTCAAGGGAAGGAGGCTACGGAAACGTGACTGATAGAAATGAACGAAAAATCAGAATGGGCACGGTCGTGAGCAACAAAATGGAAAAAACAGTGGTTGTAGCGGTAGAACGCCTTGTACAACACTCTCTTTATTCCAAATCTGTGCGGCAGACCGAAAAATTTAAAGCTCATGATGAAAACAATGAGAGCAATATCGGCGACAAGGTTAAGATCATGGAAACACGTCCAATCTCTAAAGATAAGCGCTGGCGTGTAGTAGAAATCCTCGAAAAAGCAAAATAGCCGCCTGGGACCAAAGGAGGGTATGTTATGATTCAACAGGAAACAAGACTTAGTGTTGCCGATAATACAGGGGCTAAAGAGATTCTCTGCATTCGAGTGATGGGAGGATCCTTCCGAAGAAATGCCAATATTGGTGATGTAATTGTCGCTGCGGTAAAAGCTGCTTCACCCGGTGGCGTGGTGAAAAAAGGCGATGTGGTAAAAGCTGTAATCGTGCGTTCCAAGAAGGGCCTTCGTCGTGAAGACGGATCTTATATCCGTTTCGACGAAAATGCCGCAGTTATCATCAAAGATGATAAGAGCCCCAAAGGAACCCGCATTTTTGGACCGGTCGCCAGAGAACTTCGCGAGAAGGATTTTATGAAAATCATCTCGCTGGCCCCGGAAGTACTTTAAGCGAGAGGGGTGCCTACGTTGGCTGAAATCATTAAGTTGCATGTCAAAAAAGGCGATATGGTTGTCGTTCTTTCCGGCAAAGACAAAGGGAAAAAAGGCAAAGTGCTAGAAGCTTTACCTAAAAAGGGCAAGGTAGTTGTTGAGGGCGTCAATAAAGTTAAGCGCCATACAAAAGCAAGCCAGAAAATGCCCCAAGGTGGGATTTTAGTTAAAGAGGCCGCGCTGAGCTCGGCTAAAGTGATGTTGGTTTGTCCGTCTTGTGATAAACCAACCCGTATCAAAAAAACGGCTCTGGCAAGTGGATCGATGGCCCGGACCTGCAAAAAATGCGGCGAGATCATCGATAAGGAAAAATAATCCGCGCAGAAGGGAGGTATGATGCATGGCGAGGCTGAAAGAATTTTACAAACTGGAAGTTGCCCCGGCAATGATGAAAAAATTTGGCTATAAAAATGTTATGGAGATTCCCAAAGTCGAAAAAGTTGTTATCAATATGGGAGTTAGTGAAGCCGTTGGGAATCCTAAATCTTTGGATGCGGCGGTTGCTGATTTAACACAAATTTCCGGGCAGAAACCGATCGTCACCAAAGCAAAGAAGTCGATTTCGGCTTTTAAACTCCGCGAAGGAATGTCCATTGGTACCAAGGTTACTCTTCGTGGTGATCGGATGTATTATTTTGTGGATAAACTTCTAAATGTGGCGTTGCCACGAGTACGTGACTTCCGCGGGATCAGTCCAAAAGCTTTTGATGGTCGTGGCAATTATACACTCGGGGTAAAGGAACAGCTGATTTTTCCGGAAATGGAATACGATAAAATCGACAAAATTCGTGGCATGGATATTACCATTGTCACGACTGCCAAGACCGACGAAGAAGCGCGGGAACTGCTCAAACTTATGGGCATGCCTTTCAGCGCGTAGCTAAGGGGAGGGAAGACACGTGGCCAAGACAGCATTGATCGAACAATGGAAAAAAGGTCCCAAGTTTAAGGTGCGGCACCACAATCGCTGCAAGATCTGTGGACGTCCGCATGGTTATATGCGTAAATTCGAAATTTGCAGGATCTGCTTCCGTGAACTCAGCTACAAAGGTTTTGTGCCGGGAGTTACGAAGGCAAGCTGGTAATGTCCATCAGGAAGGAGGTACTATTCAATGGTAATGACGGATCCGATCGCGGACTTGCTTACACGTATCCGAAATGCAAATGTTGTGCATCATGATAAGGTTGAAATTCCTGCTTCGAAAATCAAACGGGCGGTTATTCAAATCCTTAAAGAAGAAGGCTTCGTAAAGGATTTTGAATCGCTTTCTGACGGCAAACAGGGGATTTTGCGGGTTAGTTTGAAATATGGGCCGGAACGCGACCGAGTAATCACCGGCATTAAGCGTATTTCTAAGCCCGGTCTTCGGGTGTATGCTAAAAAAGAACAGCTCCCGAAAGTTCTTGGCGGGCTGGGGATTGCTATTATTTCGACGTCTCAGGGAATCATGTCAGACAAACAGGCCCGGAAAAGTGGCTTGGGTGGCGAAGTCATCGCCTTTGTCTGGTAAGACTCAAGACGGCGTGAACTAAGGAGGTGCAACAATGTCAAGGATTGGCAGGCAGCCGATTACCGTTCCTTCAGGGGTGGAAGTTAAGATCGAAGGCTCCAACGTTTCGGTCAAGGGCCCCAAGGGTGCAACAAGCCGACTGCTTAATAAAGATATGATCATTAAGCTCGAAAACTCTATAATTACAGTCGACCGACCTTCAGACAACAAAGAGCACAGATCTTTGCATGGCTTGACTCGGACGCTGATTTCCAATATGGTTACTGGCGTTACACAGGGGTTTAGTCGTACGCTCGAAATTAACGGAGTTGGATATAGGGCAGCCAAGGCGGGGAGCAAGTTGAACCTCACGCTTGGTTTCTCACATCCACTGGAATTGGAACCACCGACAGGCGTTACTGTTGATGTTCCGCAACCCAATCGAATTATTGTTTCGAGTATCAGTAAAGAAGATGTGGGATCTTTTGCAGCGAAAATTCGTTCCTATCGTGAACCTGAGCCTTATAAAGGCAAGGGAATTAAATACGAAGGTGAAGTTGTTCGCCGTAAAGTTGGTAAGGCCGGAGCCAAAGGCAAGAAATAAGAAGTGCTTAGCAGAGGGGAGTGAAAAGACTTGCTTCAAAAGCCGGATAAAAATGTTGCCCGTAAAAAACGACATACTAGGGTTCGAAAAAACCTTTCGGGAACTCAGCAACGCCCGAGACTTAATGTTTTTCGCAGCCTGAATCATATTTATGCACAAATTATCAACGATGAGACAGGAACGACCTTGGTTTCAGCAAGCACGATGGACAAAGAAATCAGTGCGAAGCTGAGTCATGGCGGTAACCTTGAAGCTGCTCAGGTTGTTGGGAAAATGGTCGCCGAAAGGGCAGTAGCCAAGGGGATAGGCAAAGTCGTATTCGACCGGGGTGGCTATCTTTACCACGGTCGTGTGGCGGCATTGGCTGCTGCAGCCCGTGAAGCGGGACTCGAATTCTAAGGCGGGGGAGGGAAAAAAGTGGCAAGAATTGACCCAACAAAACTGGATCTAAAAGAAAAGGTTGTTTTTATAAACCGTGTGGCCAAGGTTGTCAAAGGCGGTCGACGATTCTCGTTTAGCGCATTGGTTGTCGTTGGCGATTCCAATGGATTTGTCGGAGCAGGTTTGGGCAAAGCATCAGAAGTTCCTGAAGCAATTAGAAAAGGCGTGGAAGATGCAAAGAAAAACTTGATTCAGGTTCCGATGGTCGGGACAACAATTCCGCATCAAATCACTGGCATTTTTGGTTCTGGACGTGTATTACTCAAACCAGCTTCTGAAGGTACGGGCGTTATCGCTGGTGGACCGGCTCGTGCAGTACTTGAATTGGCAGGGATCCGGGACATTCTGACCAAGTCTTTGGGTTCGTCTAATGCCAATAATATGGTGCGAGCCACACTGACAGGGCTGCAAGAACTGAAACGCGTCGAAGTTGTTGCGCAGTTGCGCGGCAAGACCGTTCAGGAGCTATTGGGTTAGGAGGGATTGGCATGGCCGCAAAATTAAAAATCGTTCTGACGCGCAGCCTTATCGGCAGGCCGGAAGATCAAAGAGCTACAGCCCGTGTTCTTGGGTTGACGAAGATACATCACAGCGTTTTGCAGGAAGATACGCCGGCTATTCGGGGTATGATCCGCAAGGTGGAACATCTCGTCAGCGTTGAAGAACAGAAAGAATAGTAGGACGAGGAGGCGCAAGCGATGAATTTGCATGAATTGTCTCCAGCGCCAGGAAGCAAAAAAACCAGAACCCGTGTCGGACGTGGAGTGGGTTCCGGTTTGGGAAAAACATCAGGACGCGGACATAAAGGACAAGGGTCCCGTGCTGGTGGTAAAAAGCGCCCTGGTTTTGAAGGTGGACAAAAACCGTTATATCTCAGACTGCCCAAAAGAGGCTTTTACAATAAGTTTGCCTTGACCTTTACTGAGATCAATGTGGCTTCTTTGAATGGCTTTGAAGCTGGTGAAGTTGTCGATCTGGTAACGCTTGTTGAAGCTGGCATTATCAAAAAAGTGAATGATGGGCTGAGAGTTCTTGGAAATGGCGAGCTGGACAAGGCGTTGACTGTACGGGCAAATGGTTTTACCAAGGCTGCAGTTGCGAAGATAGAAGCAGCCGGTGGCAAAGTCGAGGTGGTCTAAGTGCTGGCGGCCTTGGCCAATGTGCTCAGAATTCCGGAATTACGACAAAAGGTTGTATTTACGCTGGCCATGTTTATCGTATTCCGGGCCGGTATTCACATTCCTGTTCCCGGAGTGAATGCGACCATGATTGAACAAATGTTCAACAATGGAAACTTGCTGGGATTGTTGGATCTGTTTTCGGGCGGAGCCCTTAGCAAGTTCTCGATTTTCGCCATGAGCATCACACCTTACATTAATGCATCGATTATCATGCAACTATTGACGGTTGTGGTGCCTCAGTTCGAGCAATGGTCCAAAGAAGGCGAAGAAGGTCGGAAAAAGATATCTCAGATTACCCGCTATGGTACGGTTGTTTTGGGTTTTATCCAGGCGCTGGGGATGGCTTTTGGGTTGAAGCATGCTATCATTAATCCAAGCATTGGTTCAATTTTACTGATTGCGCTGACATTGACGGCTGGAACCGTATTTCTTATGTGGCTTGGCGAACAGATCACCGAGAAAGGCATTGGTAACGGGATTTCTCTGATCATATTTGCAGGTATCGTGTCACGCCTTCCCGATGGCCTTTTCGTGATTTTCGAATATTT
>DATMYT010000263.1:0-2992 GCA_035560855.1 Negativicutes bacterium
ATATAGCTTGGTGTATTTGGTTTAGTTTCCTTGTAGGTTTTTTTTGCGAAGCGGAAGTGAGTGATTATATGATTTGTTATGCTCCCATTGGGTTGGTCCACTCGCCCTTCACGGAACCGGCTGGAACGCCGATTCAGTCGGTGGCGGTGGCCGCGGTGGATGTCGAGGCAACGGTGGAGGTCTATTCCGACTATGTGGCGGGACTGAAGGATATTGAAGGTTTTTCCCATCTGATTCTTTTGTATCACCTTCATCGAACAAAACAGTCAGGACTGTTAGTTAAACCATTCCTGGGGAATGAATTGCATGGAATTTTCGCGACGCGGTCGCCCGGTCGACCGAATCCAATCGGTTTTTCGATAGTCCGTTTGATTAAGGTTGAGGGTCATATTTTGTCGATCCGAGACGTGGATATCCTTGATCAAACGCCAGTATTGGATATCAAACCATATGTCGCCGAATTCGACGTACGGCGGGTGGAGAAAAACGGCTGGTTCGCCGACAATTTGTATAAGCTGTCTGATACCAAAGATGATGGTCGCTTCGCCAAATGAGCGTGCGCAAGCAGTCGGCAAGGGTGCTTTATCGGAACAGTGATCGAATGCTGAAATAGCCCGAAAAAGAGTGTCGATAGCCAGCGTAGGAGACGAAATATAACTGTAGTAAAACCACCTCAATGTTGAGGTGGTTTTACTTTTTTTGAGGGAATAGTACTACGGTTTTTATCTTTAGGTAGTGTGACAAAGGTTGATAAATATGGATAAATCGCACTTGGTGCGAAACTTGCATAGTATAAAAAGCAAGACATGTGTGGACACGTGAGTGTATATGTACTAATGCACGGAGAAAAGGAGGGGAATCAATTGATTAAAATTCGATGGAGCTTATCCGTGATTTTATTGATTGCAGTAGCTTTTTTATGTCACGGTTGCGGAACCCAATCCCCGCAATCCGTTCCAAAGAGTTCCCCGCTGCCACCAACAACTTCGGCAAAAGCTTTCGACGCGGCGGAAGTAACAAAGCAGGCTATATGGGAAGCTTACGGCAAGGTGTTGGGTGAGGTAGAGAGCGGGATTTTTCCGGCTGATGCGGTTACGGCGAAAAAAATGATGCAGGGCAGCGAAAATGATTATTACATCATTGATTTGCGGGCGCCGGAAGATTATGCGAAAAAGCATGTCAAAGGCGCAGTGAATTTGGGAATTGTGAAATTTGCCGAGAGCATCGAGAAACTTCCATCAGATAAAACATTGGTTCTCTATTGCTATACGGGGCAAAGCTCTGCGCTGGCCATGGCTCCGCTCAAAGTCTATGGGTACAGAGCGATTTTCATTAATGGCGGGTTTTCTTCCCTCGTGCAAGCCGGTTTTGACATGGATACACGTAGCACCCCTTTTGTGCCGACGGATAGAAATGCGCCGAATGATCTCCAGGCTGCAGCCGTATTAGCCGGTGTCAAGGCAAATTTAGTCGCGATTGCGAAGCAACACTCGGTCAAGACTTTGGTCATCAGTCAAGCAGATACCAAAGAGTTGGTGGAAGGCTTGCCGACCAAGTATGCATTTGTTGATTTACGGCCGAAAGAAGATTACGACCGTGGTCATATCAAGAATTCGATCAGTGCGCCGTTGGCGGAGTTGCGAAGTAAAGTTCCGGCGTTGCCCAAGGAGAAACGGCTGATTCTCTGCTGCAAAAGCGGCCAACTGGCGGCGATGACTACTGCCCCGTTGACAGCGGAAGGGTTCAAGATCATCTCTTTGTGCGCAGGTTTTTCGCAATTGGAAGAAAAAAATTTCCCCATGGAGAAGAAATTATGAGCGAGGCTATGAATCGACGAGAGTTTTTATCCCGGAGGGGACTGGGAGAAATGCTGCGGAAAGCGGCCCCTTTACTGAAACTCATACCGGAATCCTTTGCTGCGGATACGTTGCCGGACGCGCAGACGGAATCGGCGGCGCCAAAGAAGGACGGCCATGAGGAACGGACAGTGATGGAAGGATACCTTTCCTCACCACTATACAGTTATGCTCTGTTGTCGGAAATGCCTTGGGATATGCTTCTCGATGAAGCTCGGCGATATGGAATTCCCTACGAAGGGCGGAGCAAGATAGAAGTAGTGAGGGAACTGTTCGTTGGGACAGGCGGAAAGGAGGAGGGACTGCGGTGAATGGCGATGATCGTATCGTAGCTGGAGAAGGGGCTATCAACCATTATTGGACGGTGTGTTTTGCCAATGACGTCACCCGAAACCGGTTGGGTCTGAAATACATCAGTCAGATGTGGGATCAAACTCCCTATTGGTATCTGTGGTTTGGTGATTTGCCGGGCGTATTCAAACTGTCCCTGCTGGAATGCGTCGAGGAACCTGCGTGGGATTGGCGGGCCCTGTTTCGAATCAAATATTATCCACACCCGGAAGAAGCGGCGTTTCAAGGCTTATCGGTATTGGAACAGATTTGCCGGATGAGCGAATTGTTCAAAACCAAGCCAGCCGAATGGAAAGAGGGAGAAACGGGTTGCGCCTGTCATGGCGGCATTCATCATCATGGCATTCGCTTTGAAGACTTGAGGGATGGAACGGGAGCCCCGCTTGCCAGCAAGGCTGAAGAAATCCCGGAAGATTTTTTCTTGGCTGGACAAATGGAATTGCGACATCGGACGGGATGCTGCAGTGAGCTGAGTTGGGAGAGTCAGGAATCTTGGCGGATTCAAATGACGGAAAATTACTACATAAGCGATCAGGACGGAACGGAATTGAAAGTATTGCGCAAAGGTGATATTGATAGAGATTTTTCCGGGTGGGTATTGACGGACTTTGTTGCCCGTCGTTTTGCCCTTGGTTGGCAGGAGCATCACGGCTTTCAGTCTGTAGTAGAGTCATCGGAAGAAAAAAACGGGATTGATTTTACCAGTGACGGGAAGACTTTGAATGCAAGTCCGAGTGCGACGATTCGACACAGACTGGTATGCCAACGAATGCAGCATGAAAATT
>DATMYT010000264.1:0-2187 GCA_035560855.1 Negativicutes bacterium
ACACAAGGCGATTGTAACTATTTTTTTAGTGCGTTGATATCCGCTGGGTCGATGATAGCACTGTCGCCTTCCTCGCCGGTGCGGATACGAACTGCATTGTCGATACCATAGATGAAAATCTTTCCATCGCCGACATTGCCGGTTCGGCATACTTTTTTAGCGGTTTCAATGACTTTTTCAACCGGCACTTCGCAGACCACGATTTCCACTTTGACTTTGGGAACCAGATTGACGGTATACTCCGTGCCGCGGTAGACTTCACGATGCCCTTTTTGCAGGCCATAACCCAAGACTTGGGTTACGGTCATACCCATAACCCCAATTTCGTTCATGGCTACTTTGAGTGATTCCAGTTTTTCCGGGCGCGTGATGATTTCGATCTTAGTCATTTTTTTCACAATACCGACCTCCTTCATAACGTAGCGGAAGTAATGTTATTCTTTTGCCTGAAAATGGGGGTAGGCAGCAGGAGCGACTTCTGTTTCGTCCAGTCCGGCTATTTCATTTTCGGCGGAAACTCGAATGCCCATTATTTTATCAGCTATTTTCCAGAATAGATACTGAGTTCCGAACCCATACACAAAGATGACGGCAACGGCAATCAATTGCGCCCAAAGTTGGCCCGCATCCCCGTAGAATAATCCAGTTACGCCGCCGGCAACGCCGTTGAGTCCGTCGCCATAGGTGCCATCGGCGAACAGTCCAAGAGCAATCATTCCCCAGCAACCGTTCACCAGATGTACGGAGGAAGCGCCCACGGGGTCGTCTATTTTTAGAGTTGCATCAATAAAGACAACGGCCCAACACACCAAGAAACCGGCGACTATACCAATAATAATTGCTGAGATGCTGTTGACGAAAGCGCAGGGCGCGGTGATTGCCACCAGGCCTGCCAATCCACCGTTGCAAGTCATAGACAAGTCGGGTTTGCCGTAAGCTTTCCATGTATAGAAGGTGGCGACCAAGCCGCCGAATGCGCCGGCAATCATCGTGTTGACGATAACCACGGAAGAACGCAGATCACTGCCGGAAAGAGTACTGCCGCCATTGAATGCAAACCAGCCGAAGAACAAGATAATGGTGCCAACAACCGCCATCGGGATGTGATGACCGGGGATTGCGACCGGCGAACCATCTTTCTTGTATTTGCCGATTCGGGGCCCGATAACAAAGGCACCGGCTAATGCGGCGATACCCCCCATGGCATGGACAACTGACGATCCGGCAAAATCAACAACGCCGTGTCCGAGTCCTGACAAAGCTCCAAGCTGGGACAACCATCCCCCGCCCCAGACCCAGTTGCCATAAAGCGGGTAGTAAATGGCGGAGATGAAAAAAGCATTCAGAATGACAGCAGATAATTTAACCCGTTCGGCGACGCCGCCGGTCGGAATGGTGCAGGTAGTATCCATAAAGACCATCTGGAAGAAGAAAAATGCAAAGACGCCAACGTCATATGCCATTCCTGTAAGCAAGAAGCCCTGATAACCAATGATGCCCCATTCGCCGATCTTGAATTCCGATATCAGCGGAGTTTGACCGCCAAGAGCCGCGACGTTGCCGACACCGCCAAACATGAACGCAAAACCCATGACTAGAAAACCAACAAGTCCTACCAGAAACACTAACAGATTCATGAACATGGTATGGCTAGCATTTTTGGCTCGGCAGAAACCAGTTTCAACCATAGCGAATCCAGCCTGAAAGAAGAAAATCAACATGCCGCAGAGTAGGATCCAAACGTAATTCAGGCCAATTTTGGTTGCAGCCGCTGTTTTGGCTACACTTTCAAGATCAAGCTTATCGCCAATCTCACTTACTGTTTGTTTCGTTATGCCTGTAGAATCTCCTGCCAGAACGGGAGTATCAGCAGCCAGTACTACCGACGCAAAACCCAGAAGAAGGATGCTGGCCAGCATTAGTACGCCGACGCTAAATAACCAATGTCTCTTTTTCATAACACTACCTCCTATTTTATCAGTGATTCGGTCAAGTCGCATTCAACATTCTCCTTTCCATGGACTGAAATAGAAAACATCCCGAGGCAAAAGCCGCGGGACGTCATTGTCCACAACAAAGAAAATAAAAATGAACAGAAAAAGCCTCCGCGTTTTGCGAAGGCTTCATTGCCAAACTCTAAAATGATTTGTAATTAATATAACAGTGGAAATGGTGGTTGTCAACAAA
>DATMYT010000265.1:0-5057 GCA_035560855.1 Negativicutes bacterium
TGAAACAAAAGTGAGATCTCTTTCAAAGCGGGAAGTGCTATTATAATAATGAACATAATAATTGACAGGGGATATGAGCTTGATCATCAGTGTCAGTCGCCGCACCGATATTCCGGCATTTTATGCCGAGTGGTTTATGCAACGAGTTTGTGAACAATATTGTACAGTAGTTAATCCCTTCAACAAAAAACAGGTTTCACGAGTTTCGCTGCATCCTGATGATGTGGACGCATTGGTATTTTGGACCAAGAATGCTCAACCTTTGTTATCGCGACTTCATGAATTGGATGAGTTAGGCTATCGCTACTATTTCCAATATACGATCAATGGTTATTCTAAAAAAATTGAGTCTCATGTGCCAGAACTGAAGCAGTGTATCGAGACTTTTTTGACATTGGCGGATCGGATCGGGCCGGAAAAAGTGATCTGGCGGTATGATCCTGTTATTCTTAGCAATCAGACAGATATTTCCTATCACCAGGAACGTTTTTCCTACATTTTTGAGCATTTGCGTTTGGCAACCAAGAGAGTGGTCATAAGCATCGTGGATGATTACCGTAAGGCTGCTTTTAATTTTCGAAGGCTGCGAATGCAAGGGATTGAAGTGAAGGTGGTGCAAGATGAAGCACTGCTGCAAAAACTTTGCGTCGACATGAGCCGACAAGCTACTGCATCGCAAATTCCAATTTATAGTTGTGCGGAAGCTCTGGATTTGACTTCGTTTGGAATATTGCCCGGAAAATGTATCGACGATAATTTAATCCATGAGCTATTCGGCATTCGCACGACGGCGGAGAAGGACAAGTCACAGCGCCGGGAATGCGGCTGTGTAAAAAGCAAGGATATTGGTTTTTATGACACTTGTTTGCACGGATGTGCTTATTGCTATGCGGGAACATTAGAATCCGGCATTCGCAATCAGGCCAAGCATGAGACAAATTCGCCATCACTGATTGGCAAGTTCTTATGACGGATTGTTCCCCTGCTTCCCACCACGCATCATTAGAATAATCGGAATCAGAAGCATCAGGAAAACTGCCTCGAGTAAAGCGGCGGAAATAGGTTTCGAGATGAACACGGCAAGATTGCCGCTTGAAATGATCAGTGCTTGGCTTAATGAGCGTTCTAAAATACGCCCCAGGACGAAAGCGAGCAATAAGGGGCCCAACTCAAACTTGAACTTTCGCAGAATATAACCCATAATGCCAAAAATAAACATCATAAACACATCATCGATATCATTTTTTAAACTATAGACTCCGACGGAACAAATCATCACAATCACCGGCGCCATGATGGAGTAGGGTACCTTCAACATCTGAACCCAAACGCCTACGAGCGGCAGGTTGAAGAATAACAGCAATACATTGCCGATGTACATCGATGCGATGACTCCCCAGAAGACATCAGGGTGTTCAACAAGTAGAAATGGACCAGGCTGTACCCCTTGAATGAGAAGCGCTGCGAAAATCATTGCGATGGCTGGGTTTCCGGGAATTCCAAGAGTCAGCATCGGAATGAACGAAGCGCTGGCGGCAGCATTGTTCGCTGCTTCTGGCGAGGCTACTCCCTCGATCGCTCCTTCACCGAAACGTTCCGGCGTTTTCGAAACCCGTTTTTCTATTGCATAGGCTAACATGGAGGCCATAACCGCTCCGCCGCCAGGCAATAGCCCAACCACAAATCCGATAACCGTTCCACGACCAATTGCCCAGCGACTTTCCATCCAGTCTTTCATTGTCGGGTAGATATCCTTGATTTTAGTGGTTACGAGTTCGGCGTTCATATCTTCTTCCAGACTGATCAGAATTTCGCCAATCCCAAAAACCCCCATTGCCAAAGTCAAAAAATCGATTCCATCCATGAGAATCATCGTGCCGAAGGTATAGCGCAACGAGCCGGTTACCGGATCGATTCCAACGGTGGCGAGCAGCAAGCCGAATACGGCCATGATCATCCCTTTGAGCATTGATTTGCCTGACAAAAAGGCAGCTAAGGTTAGACCGAGAAGGGTCAGGGAAAAGTATTCCGCCGGCCCGAACTTCAGGGCAAAAGAAGATAGTGGCGGCGCAATAAAAGTTAAAGCGATAATGCCGAACGTTCCGGCAATAAAAGAACCGATGGCCGATATTCCCAGAGCCGCGCCGGCACGCCCGTTTTTGGCCATTTTATATCCATCTATGCAAGTTACGACCGAAGCGGCTTCTCCAGGGATATTGAGTAAAATGGAGGTTGTCGATCCTCCATACATAGCACCGCAATAAATTCCCGCCATCATGATAATAGATGTAAGGGGCGATCCGAGCGCGTAGGTAATCGGCATTAAAAGTGAAATGGTCGCAGCTGGACCCAATCCGGGAAGAACGCCGATTGCCGTTCCCAAAACTGCCCCAATGAAACCGAACAACAAATTAACTGGCGTGATTGCTAGGGCAAACCCGTTGAGCAGACCTTGCATTTCAAGCATAAACGTACCCCTGCATCATATCAAAAATCCTTTTGGTAAAGGAATCGCGAGCACAGTGGAAAAAAGGTACAGACCGGCTGTTCCACAGACTACCAAAAGCGCTGCCGATTTCCAAGAGGAGTGCTCGACGATGCGTGACCAGGCAACAAACATCAACGCGGTCGATGAAATGAACCCCAGCTGGCCAATCAAAAGCACATAAATAAACATAACACCGGCTGCTTTCGCCGGTCTCTGCCAGGAGCCTTTAGTCCACAAGCTTACTGAGATCAAATCTGCACCAAGATTCCGTAAAAAAAACACCAGACATGTTATCGTCAGCAACGTTGCCAACCAAAAAGGAAAGAATCCGGGCCCTGGAGATTGAAATGAGCCAAATCCTATCTTCCATGCACCGAAAGCGCCGCCAATTCCTACCAGAAATAATGCGGTGGCAGACAGTCTTTCCCATCGTTTCACATCAAGGTACCTGCTTCAATGGGTTTACCTTGGCGGGAAGACGCATAAATTGCCAGTACGATTGCCAGTGCTTTTGTTCCTTCCTCTCCAGTTACCAAGGCATCTCGGTTTTCCCTGATGGCAGCGATGAAATCCGCTAGCTGAAGTTGATGATTCACATGCGAAATCGTCGGTGAGTTCGTTAATCCATACGAGATCTTGGCTGGGTCGACATAGTCTGCATCGTCGCAGCCTTGAACTTTCCAGGCTGTGATATTCCCGCCTTCCAGCGTAATGAATCCTTTTTCACCATGAATTTCGATCTTTTCCTTTACGCCGGGCCACAGAGCGGTTGATCCTTCAATTACGCCGACAGCTCCATTCTGCCACTCTAAAACTGCTACGCCCAAATCCTCAGTTTCAATAGAGTGCAGCGCGGTTCGCACGTGACCAAAGATGGATTTCACCGGCCCCATAAACCACTGCAACAGATCGATTGTGTGAATAGCCTGATTGATGAGCGCCCCGCCGCCTTCGATCGCATGAGTGCCTCGCCAGGCATTTGCTTTATAGTATTCTGGAGAGCGATACCATTTTACATACGCATCACCTTGGATGATTTTGCCGAGCAGTCCTGCTTCTAATGCGGCTTTGACTTTTTGCGCCGCCGGTGTAAAACGGTTCTGGAAAACAACCGACAGGGTTAGCCCCCTGTCGCGGTAAGCTTTGACTAGTTGCGTGGCTTTTTCCAGGCTGATATCGATAGGTTTTTCCACGAACATATGCTTTCCGGCGGTGGCGGCTTTGATGCCAAAATCAGCATGATAGCCTGGGGGCAAGCAATTGATGACCGCCTCCACTCTCGGATCTGCCAAGACGGATTCGTAGGTCGGATACACAGGAATCCCATATTTGCCGGCAAACTCAGCGGTTGAAGCCTGATTGCGGCCCCATACACCGCACACGTTTGCCGCTGCAAGCCCTTGGAGCGCTGACGCATGAACGTGAGCCACCATTCCGTTGCCGATAATTGCGATGCCTACCTTTTTCATATTAATCTACCACCAACATGCCTGGACGGGAAAAGTTGATCCCGTCGATTTTTTGCTGAACCTGTGGAAAAATAACAGGATGAGTGATCATGATCGGACCTTTGGAAGTTGCGATAAATCCATCTTCCGTCTTCGTTCCCGTGATGGAAGGATTCCAACAGAAAGCTTGGTTTTCTTGTACAATATCCTTTGTTTCGGCGGTAACTTTTATATCGCGTGCATAATAGCCCATAGAGCCACCCTGGTGATGCAGTTTCCATTCGTCAGGACAGCTGAACTGCCGATAAGAAGCCAATGCTGCTTCGAACGCGATCCTCATAGGTTTGCCAACTTGGGTTGCTGCAATCATTCGGTTTTCAATCTCAAGATTTTGCGCAAATTGCGCTGCGAGCTCCGGTGCAGGTCGGCCAAAGTGCATAATGCGTGTAATGGAAGTGATAAGTCCTTTATATCGGGCATTGACGCAAGCCATGACATAACGTTTAACTATCTTTTGTGTTGGAATAGGATGGCGATACAAAGCTACCCTATCATCTGCTGCAACCATGATCGCCGTCGGATCAATCCGGTCTTTCCACAACTCGACGCCGAATCGCCCGGCGATTTCACATTCTGTGTCTCCTGGACGAATGCCAAGCATCACTTTTTCCATTGCTATTGACAGTTTCGTTCCTAGAAATAAATACCGCTCTATTTCATTCTCGGTAAGAGAGTAGCGCAGCTTTTTAATGTCGCCATCCATGTTTTGAGTATCTGCAAACCCCGTATCTGATCCTACGTTGCTGAGGGCAGGCACGATTTTTCGCACCATTTCCGCTTCACGGTCCATGTACCATTCAAATTCAAGGGGCAAAAAGCCCAGTTCTCCGAGTCCTTCTTCAATTAACATTCGTTGCATCTCAATTCGGTTGGCGATAATATAGCGACCCGTTCTTGTTACGAGCAGAGAAGTCATGCCTGTTTCGGTAGCAATCCCGACCATATTGTATCCACCGGCGGTGAGCCAGGAAAAATTAGCCTGCTTTTTGAGCAAGACACCATCGATTTCTTTCTCATTCATTAGTTGATGCAACCGCTGTTCTTTTTGTAATACTTCTTCT
>DATMYT010000266.1:0-5603 GCA_035560855.1 Negativicutes bacterium
ATTAAGGCACTAAGTAATTCCTGAGGGGAAGGGGTCACGCCTGACGCTGAGGGATGGGCCACATGACACGTGCTGTTATTGTGTCATACAGTTCATCAACTCTGCGTATTACGCGGAGTTTTATTTTTGTTATGGGGAGATATAGAAATATGAATGCTCGTCTTGGTTTTATTGGCATTGTCATCGAAGATCCAACCCGGGCACCGGATATCAATGGCATCCTAAGCAGACATGGTCAGATCATTGCCGGTCGTATGGGTATTCCCCGCATTCATCACAACGAAGCGGGAATCTCCGTCATCACCTTAATTGTTCAGGGAACTACCGATGAAATCGGGGCTCTTACAGGTCAACTCGGCAACATTAGCGGTGTTCAGGTGAAGTCTGCTTTGAGTAATAAATAACATCCATTGGAGGACGACATGGTTCGCATCGAAACTGATTTTCTTGGCAAAAAAAGCGTGCCCACCGAAGCATATTATGGAATCCATACGGTTCGCGCTATGGAGAATTTTTCCGTTTCCCGACAGGGCGTTCATCCTGAATTGATTCGTGCCATCGCTACGGTTAAGCAGGCCGCAGTGGAAATGAACATGTCGCTTGGCTTGCTGGATACCAGAATTGGTTCGGCCATATTCCAAGCGGCTGCGGAAGTTGCAGACGGCAAGCTGGCAGACCAGTTTCCTGTGGATGCGCTTCAAGGAGGCGCCGGCACGTCTACCAATATGAACGTGAACGAAGTCGTTGCCAACCGGGCCATTGAACTGCTCGGCGGTCATAAAGGCGATTATTCCCTGATTCATCCTTTGGATCATGTAAACCTCTCCCAATCCACCAACGATATTTACCCCACCGCCTTGCGCATTGCCGCTATCCGTTTGTTACAGCCTCTGTCGGAAGCCTGCGCGCAACTGCAAGGGGCTTTGCAGAAAAAAGAGGCCGAATTCGCCGGAATCTTGAAGCTGGGACGAACGGAGATGCAAGACGCAATTCCGATCACCCTCGGGCAGGAATTCTCCGCTTGGGCGGAAGCGATTGCCCGCGACCGATGGAGACTTTACAAGGTGGAGGAACGTCTTCGCGAAGTCAACCTTGGCGGTACTGCGATTGGCACCGGACTCAACGCCGAGCGCAAATATGTATTCGGTGTTGTGGAACGGCTGCGGTCCTTGACAGGCATTGGCCTGGCTCGTGATGAAAATATGATTGACACCACTCAGAACGCTGACGTATTTGTCGAAGTATCAGGCTTTCTCAAAGCTTGTGCTTCAACGTTGATTAAAATCAGTAACGACTTGCGATTACTTTCTTCCGGCCCACGCGGCGGATTCGGAGAAATTCGTCTGCCTGATCTGCAGGCCGGATCTTCCATCATGCCGGGCAAGGTGAATCCGGTCATTCCTGAGATGGTTGCTCAAGTCGGGTATCAAACAATCTCCCGGGATTTGGCAATAACTTTGGCTGCGCAAGGTGGGCAACTTGAACTCAATGCTTTTTTGCCCCTCATCGCTGCTAATCTATTGCCGGCGATGGAAGAACTCACTCACGCTATGCAGTTGTTAGCAGACCGTTGCATTGCCGGCATCGAAGCAGATTCCGACCGCTGTCGGTTTCATCTGGAAAACAGTGTCGCATTGATTACTGCCCTTTTACCGCTCATAGGCTATGACCGGGCTGCCGATATCGCCAAACAGGCCTTGAAGGATCATTCACCTGTTAAGAAAGCCTTACTGGAATCCGGGCTGTTTACGCAAGCAGAGCTTGACACGCTTTTGCGCCCGGAATCGCTCACTCGACCGGGCATGATAAAAAGGCCATCCACTACCAAGCTAAAGGAGGCCCCCCATGAATGAAACTCCGCGCGGCAACAGACTGCACATCGCGCTTTTTGGACGCCGCAACGCCGGCAAATCTAGCCTAATCAACGCCCTGACCAACCAGTCGCTGGCAATTGTATCCTCGGTTGCCGGTACTACGACTGATCCTGTGTATAAGTCCATGGAGATTTTACCCATTGGACCGGTTGTCGTCATTGACACCGCAGGTTTGGATGACGTGGGCGAGCTGGGGCAACTGCGCATCTCAAAATCACTGGAAGTGCTACGCAAATCCGATTTGGTTCTATTGGTAGTTGATTCCGGCATTGGAATCGGCGAGCCGGAAAAATCTCTCGCCGCAAAGTGTCTGGATCAAAAAATTCCGTTTATTCTTGTATTCAATAAAACCGATTTGCAGGAAGTTCCTCAGGAAACTCTGGACACTGCCCAAAAGGAACTTGGTGCGGTAACCGCCGTCGCAGCCAGCGCCGAAAAGCGCAAAGGCATTGGCGACCTCAAAATCGCCATGGTACGTTATGCTCCAGCCCATTGGGATAATCAGACCATTGTGGGAGACTTGTTGCAGCCCGGAGATATCGCAGTCCTGGTCGTACCCATCGATTTGGCAGCCCCCGCGGGTCGTCTCATTTTACCTCAAGTTCAAATGATTCGCGACATTCTGGATCACGACGCCCTGGCTTACACGGTTAAAGAACGCGAGCTCAAAGAATGCATTGCTAGTCTGAACCGCAAACCAAAAATCGTAATTACCGACTCTCAGGTTTTTCTCAAAGCCGATGCCGACACGCCACCGGATGTGCTGCTGACCTCATTTTCAATTTTGTTTGCCCGTTACAAGGGAGATTTGGAAACTATGGTACGCGGCGCTCGTGCCATTGATCATCTAAAACCGGGCGATAAAATTCTCATTAGTGAATCCTGCACCCACCACCGGGTAGAAGATGATATTGGCACCGTGAAAATTCCCCGCTGGCTCCGTCAACATGTTGGCGGCGAGTTAATCGTCGATCACTCCAGCGGATTAACATTTCCGCAAAATCTGAGCGAGTACAAATTGGTTCTCCACTGTGGCGCTTGCATGACTAACCGGCGCGAAATGCTCGCCCGAATTGTTCAAGTACAGCAAGCCGGCGTCCCCATCGTCAACTATGGCGTTGCCATCGCAGCGTTGATGGGAATCCTGCCAAGAGCCTTGTCGCCCTTCCCCTTGTTGCAAGAAATACTAAATGAAGAAGAACAGTAAAATACAATTAAAAATGTCAAACAAAAACGCTCTTGGTCTTTCCAACGGAAAATGCCAAGAGCGTTTTTGTCAGTTCAATGATTTTACTTAAGCGGCCATTTTGCGGCAAGTTCTTGAATCAGTCCAATCAGCGCCACAGTGCGCGGACTGACAGTATTAAGATCTGCATATTCGCGATCTGTATGAACATTAAAGGCTTCAATTCCCAAGGAATCGATGGTCGCGACATACTTTGACGAAAGATTGCCATCTGTCAGACCGCCTGCAGACCATTCCACAATATCAGCCTTGAAATCGCGTTTTACGATGCCTCTATAAAGATCCACGATTTTCTGCACTTGTGCCGTTTTCTCCATAGGACCAATGGAAATTCCGCCAGTCACAGTGACTTTCGCCCCCGGAACAATGGTTTTCCCTGCAAAGGCTTTTATCTCACTGTCCAGACGTTCTCCTTCCGCAACTTTAAAGAAACGTGTTTCCAGCCCTGCAAATGCATTATCGGGAATCTTATTGAGCGTCTTGTTTGTTGTGCCGATAACACCAACATTAATCGTGTTTTGCGGAATAAATTGCCCATGGTCTACAATTTTGCTCGCCTTGAGAGCTGCGACCGTAAGCGTTTTAGGATCTTCAAGTTGGGGACTGGCAAGTTTGTTGATCATACTCAATTGATTGACCAATTCCGTGACTGCGTTAACGCCTCGATATGGGGTTCCCGCATGGCTTGCGAGGCCTTCCACTTTGATCTCGTATTTTGCCATCCCTTTACGCTGAGTGACCACACCCCAGTCGGGTTTTGCTGTATCCATTACGAAGCAAACATCCGCCTGTTGCGACACTTCAGCAATAAGTTTGCTGTTAAAATCGGAACCGGTCTCTTCTTCCGCTGCATAATACAGAATGATCTCGCCATAGTCGCGAAACCCAAGCTCTTTCAACGTTTTCATCAAATAGATCGTCTGAATGACAATTGCTTTATCATCCCCGGCGCCCGGGCCATAAGCAAATTTTGTTTGCTCATCCAAGCGGAAGGGACGTTTGGCTGCTTCCCCTTTTTCAAATATTGTATCCGTATGGGCTAGCAGCAACACCCGCAAAGTCCCGTCGCCCTTAAAGCGGCTTACTACATACGTTCCTTTGTCATTGGCACGAAATTCGACAGTGCCGCCCAATCTCTCCAGTTTTTCTTTCAAGAAGTCGGCGACTTGAGCGCTTCCCTCGGTGTTGCCAGTACCGGAGTCCATGTTTACAATTGTCTCCAAGTCCGCAACATAATCCCTAAATTGTTCATCGACTACACCCTGTACTTTAGCAATGTCTATTGTTGGCGTAGCGCCAGCTACAGAAAAGGACAGAATCATACTTCCAACCAACAACTGCATCATAAGACGTTTTATCATTACCAAGATCTCCTCTTTATGCAAATTTAAGCATTACTTGCAAATTGCAATGACTTCAATTTCAACCAAGGCATCTTTGGGTAGCCGCGCAACTTCAAAACAAGCGCGAGCGGGGCAATCTTTGATAAAATATTCGGCGTACATCTTGTTCATTACGGCAAAATCATTCATATCCTTGATGAAAACCGTGGTTTTAACCACATCATCCAAGGTGCTCCCGCCTTCTGCCAAAATCGCTTTTACATTTTCCAGAGATTGCTTTGTTTGCGCTACAATGCCGCCTTCGGCAAATTGTCCGGTAGCAGGAACTACCGGTAGCTGACCGGATACGAAGATAAAGCCGTTGGCTTTAATTGCCTGAGAATAGGGTCCGATTGCACCGGGAGCTTGATTTGTACTTACAACGTGTTTCATGTTTCGACTCCTTTTACAGTTTATTGACTGCTGCTTCGATTCTATTGAGAGCTTCGACCAATCGGGAACGAGGACAAGCAATGTTCAGTCGCATAAATCCTGCGCCGCCGGGTCCGAATGTAGAACCTTCATTCATGCCAACCTTGGCTTGCTCCAAGAAAAACTTGCTTATCTCTTTTGGCCCCATGTTCAGGTCTTTACAGTTGAGCCAGATTAGATAAGTTGCTTGTGTTGACGCAAACCACGCAGTTGTCAGCCACTGATTGTGAAAAACTGCCGAACGGAATGTGTTTGCTGCCTGCATAAACAATATCAGAATGAATTTCATCCGATACAACAAAAACATTGTGCTTCATGCAAAGCAATAAAGATGCCTTCCTTAGTCTCCAGTTTTCTGATAGCCTCTTATATAATTACTTTTCACCTATAGCAAGGTTCATATTCTTTACACTTCAAATTTTCCGCACACGTGATCCGCTATGCTATTTAATTGCTTGTTCATAAAAACTTTCATCTACCCATTTCGCGACATCAAAGTCGTTTTGGATCAACTTCTCCTCCAATAAGAATTTTTTTATATCATTAAGTTTTTTGACACTCTGCTCGTCAATCTTAACTGCAAAAAGAGCGTCCGATTCATTTATATATTTTGCCGATTCAATGCTGATACCGGCCTTGGTCCAAATTCGATAGGCATCCTCTTTATTT
>DATMYT010000267.1:0-2436 GCA_035560855.1 Negativicutes bacterium
CTCATGTACAGCGAATTGATCAGTGGATAAAGCATAAAAGAAAAAATGAACAACAGCGCAGGTGTTACAAATAAAAAGCCTGCGATTTTTTTCCGTGAATTTTGCAGCGAACTCACCTTGGTCACGGCCTCCTTTGAAACCAATTTTTTCTCTGCTTATTAGGTTCAGTCGGATATAGTCTGATAAACGATCTGACCGGCAACCATTGTCAATTGCACCGTAAAATCGCCATCAAAAACCACGATGTCCGCATCCAGTCCAATCGACAGGCTTCCCTTGCGGTCGGTAACGTTCAAAATTCTGGCCGGCGTGTACGTAGCCATTTTTACGGCCTGACACAGCGGTACCTCGGCCAACTTCACCATGTTGCGCACCAAGTCTCGGGTGGTCGCGATGCTGCCGGCGAAACTGGACCGATCCGGGAGCTTCATGACGCCGTCTTCCAAGATGACCGGGACCCCATTTTTTTGCGTGTACACTATGTTTTCCCGCAGGGACGGCATCGCCGCGTAACTCAAGGCATCGGTGATCAACGCAATTTTGTCTGCACCCTTCGCCTTATAAATCAACTTGAGCAAACTGGGCGGCAAGTGCTTACCGTCGGCAATTACCTGAACGGTCAGTTCATCAAGCAAATAGCCGCTTTCCACCACACCGGCAAAGCGGTAGGCATTTTTGCGGTGAACGATCGAGCAGCCCGAATAAAAGTGGGTAATGTTGGTGTAGCCATTTTCAAGGGCCAGAACCACCTCATCATAGTCTGCATTGGAATGGGCGATCGAGGCTAAAACTTTCCTGCGCCGCAATTCACGACCCAGTTCCAGAGCTCCGGGCAACTCCGGAGCCACTCCCATGATTTTGATCCCGTCCCAGTAATCTAAAACCTTCAGATATTCTTCCGGTACCGGGTCTTTAATAAACTCTGCACTTTGCGCGCCCTTTTCCGCCTGCGAAAAATAGGGTCCTTCCAAATGAATGCCCAAAATTTCCGCGCCGGTGCTGCCCTGCTGCGCCAAGCGAACTGCATCAATGGCCGCATAGATATCTTTCCATGGCGCCGCCACGGTAGTGGGAACAATGACCGTAGTCCCAAACTGAGCATGGGCCCGGCACAGGGTCTGGATCGATTCGACGGACGCATCCATCACCTCGCAGCCACCACCGCCATGCACATGCATATCGATGAATCCGGGGGAAATGTAGCGCCCTCCAACGTCGATACACCTGACTGCCGGATTACCGGATTGCGGAGATTCAGCGAAAACATCCGCTATTTTGCCGTTTTCAACCAGCACAGCGCCATTTTCAATGATGCGAAACGGAGTGATGACTTTCCCGTTGATTAGCAACGTCTTCACAAAAATCGCCCCAGTTCTTTATTTATAGTAGTTTCTGCACACTTTTTCGTTCGATCAGTTCCGGTTGGATCACAATATTGGCTGTTTCTGCCTGCTCGCCTTTCATGTCCTTAATCAGGCATTCAGCCGCCAACCGTCCCATTTCATACGTTGAATAGCCAATCGTTGTCAACGGAGGATTGGTAACTTGAGAAAAAAAGATGTTATCAAAACTGACGATCGAGATCTCTGCCGGAACTCTGATGTTTCGATTAGCCAATTCATGCATCAACCCATAGGCGGTCATATCATTGATGACCAGCAGCGCTGTTGGGCGATCAAGCGTTTCAGCCAAGCGTCCAGCTAATTTTTTACCGTTTTCGAATTCATAAAACTCGCCATTGGTTTCGGTCTCATGATCCGTAATGTAAAGCCATTCTTTATTGAGCGGTATCTGATATTTCTCCAGCGATTTCAAATAACCGCTATAAATTAATTTGCGGCTAATGATGCTGAGAGGAGCCGAAATAAAGCCAATTTTTCGATGCCCATTGGCCCACAGATGCTCCATCGCCATCTTGCTGCTCAATTCATAGTCAATAACCACTTTGCTGCAATTCAGGTTTTCAACCGACTGATCCAGCGTTACCACACGCAGCCCCGCATCGATCTGCGTCTGCAGATACTCCCGGTCGCTGCTGATGGAAGCGATAATCAGCCCATTCACCTGTTTTTGCCGTAACAGCTTCACATAATTCATTTCTTTCTTTTCATTACGAAACGAATTGCACAACAGCATGTTGTAGCCGTAACGATCAAACACTTCTTCAATGCCCAAGATCAGCAAGGGATAGAAAGGATTTGAAATTGTGGGGATAATCACCCCAATATCATTACTGCTGCTGCTTTTTAAAAAACGGCCAATCAAATTAGGCGAATAATTCAGTTCCTTTGCGGCCCGTAGCACTTGTTCCCGCAGTTCCGATTTCACCGGATGGTCCACTTTGCGTAAAACTCGGGAAACGGTCGCAATGGAGGTTCCTGCACGACTTGCTATTTCTTTAATTGTCGCTCTTGGCTTTTTGCGCTCTTCCAACTG
>DATMYT010000268.1:0-3243 GCA_035560855.1 Negativicutes bacterium
ATGTAGGGTTGGCTAATGGAGACGAATACGGCGCCCGCCGAGAAGATGACGGAAGCTTCGTTGTCTGGGACAGCAAAGCCGCAAACGGTACGCTAAACTACTATCGCTACGATAGCCAGTCCGGTCGGCAAGAGTATTTGCGTTCTCTTTTTTCGTATGATACCCGCACAAGGCCGCCTTATAGGAAAGGCATCGAGCTGAAAAAACCGGGCTGGACGGAGGTCTATCCTTCCGCAACGGGCCGGGGTCTTGTTGTTACTGCGGTTTACCCTGTATATAACCCACAGCATGAATTGGTCGGAGTCTTGGGCAGCTCACTTTTGTTGAACTGGATGGATGATTTTTTGCGATCTTTGTCGGTCACAGAGCATTCTTCCATTTATATCATTAGTAGAGACGGGAAAATCATCGCCTCCACGGAGACGACGAAGGGAAACGACCGACAAAGCGCTCTTCTGGCACAAGCGCTCCAGAACCTAAATGAAAGCAACCAAACCCTGGACTCAAGCGATAAAGAAGCAAGCTTGAATTTTCATTTCAATGATGAAAAATACATAATGCGGGTACGTTCCGTCCAATGCCAAAACAGCCTGGACTGGCTCAGTGTGATGATTATTCCGGAGAGCGATTTGACGCGAGGCATGAACGATTTTACCCGTCAGTTGCTGCTCATCACATTGATGGCTTGTATTTTGGGTCTTGGGACGGGGGTGGTGTCGGCCCGCTATATCATCAATCCCATTATCGAAGTGAACCGTCGGGCCAAAGCTATGGCAGAAGGAGATTTTTCCTCCAAGATCGATATCGACAGGCAAGATGAAATCGGGCAATTGGTTCATATGGTAAACGAGATGTCAAAAAAACTCGGACAGTATTTTGACAAATTGCGCGAGGAACAGTTGCGAACCAAGTTGCTGACTATTGGTCTGGAGACCAGTTCAAATTTGGTTGTCATTCTGGACGCTGACAGATTAGTTTGGTGGGTCAATGCTGCATTTGAGAAGCTATTGGGCTATACTTTGGCAGATATCAAAGGCCAAGGGATTCTTGAAATGTTGCCCGAACAAAAAGATCCCCAAGTGATTTCCCAGATTCAAGCTTGCTTGTTGCGGCAACGAGAATGGCGGGGTGAAATCGTTGCCTGCAGCAAAGATGGCCGCTACTTTGTCGATGAAATGTGGATTACCCCCATCCTGAACAGTGCTGGAGACGCTTCCTACTATCTGGCGGTCGGGCAGGATATCACCGCGACGGTCAAAGCGCGGGAAGCCATTTTGGAGGCGCACAACGCCAAAGCCAAGGCCGAAAAGCTATATTCGATCGGCACCATGGCTTCGGGAATTTCGCATGAAATCAATCAGCCGTTGAATTCCATCAAAGTTATTGCTGGCGGTCTCTTATACATGCTGCGACAGGGTGATGAGATGAAGCGCGAAGAATATGAGGAAAGTCTCGGTGAGATTCACGCTCAGGCGGATCGAATTGCAGACATCGTTAAACATCTGCGTTCTTTCATCCGCGATGAACAACGCCGATTGATTCCTTGCGACGTGAATTCGTCCATGGAGGAGGCTTTGAAAATTGTCGGCGCGCAGATTAGCGGAAATGGCGTGCAGGTGGTGAAAGAGTTTCAGCCCAATCTGCCCAAAGTGATGGCGCATACCGTTGGATTGGAGCAAATCGGGGTTAATTTATTGACGAACGCCGTGGAATCTCTTGCCAAGGGCAAGGCAGCTGACAAACGGATCGTTTTGCGGACTCGTTTTGATACGCAAGTTGTTCTGGAGATTGGCAACAATGGTCCCGGCATCGAAGCGGATTTTCGGGAGAAGATTTTCGAGCCCTTCGCATCTTCCAAGACAAACGGCGAGAATCAGGGTCTAGGCTTGGCCCTTGTCCGTAACACCATAAACGCCTACGGTGGGACGATTGAGCTTGCACAATCCGATGCGGGCGGAGTATTATTTAGGATATATCTGCCTGCGAAGGCGACAGAAGAAACGGATGGAACCTCGGGAGAATCGAAAGGTTCTTAAGTACACGCTGCGATAAAATTTTGTGAGATGAGGTCAGGCAAGTATGTGTCAGCGGCGAGTCAGCCATGCATTGCTGTGTTTGTTTTTGGCAATACTGCTGTTGTCAGGCCTGCGGGTGGCGCAGGCGGCTGGCGCAACAGTTCAACCACCGCACATTCTTCTGATGTATGCTGATAGACCCAGCTTTCCAGCTTATCAACTTTTTACGGACGCCTTCAAAAAGGAGCTGGGAGAGCAGGGGTATCGCACCGCCTCTTATGCACAGGAATATTTGGAGTGGACACAATATGGCAAAAACAAAATCTATACGGATAGCTTGACGCAACTATTGCGGCAAAAATATTCCAGGCAACGTCCCGATCTGATCGTTTTGGCAGGCGGGCCAGCGGCAAACTATCTTTTAGGACAAGGACAGGAGATTTTTGCCGGTACCCCGGTTATTATCACCGGCACCAGCTTGTCTGCGGTTTTTCAGAATTTCGTGCCGGAAAATTATTATCCGCTTGTAGCTTCCTATGAAAGCAAAATTGCTTTACAGTTGATCCCACGCCTGCAGCCTGATGTGAAAAAAATATATTATGTCATTGGCGAATCTGAAGTTGAAAAACAGGTTTTGGCATTCGATCAGGACCAGTTTCGCTTGCTTTCGCCGGATCTGGAGATTGTGTATTGGCAGGGGATGCCGTTTCCCGAGATCCTTCGGCGATCCCGGACTCTGGAAAACAACGCTGTCGTTTATTTTCGCTCCATGTTCATAGATGCAGCAGGAACTCATTATGTGCCGGCGCAGGCTGCCGAAGCCCTGGCGCAGGAAGCGAACAGGCCAGTTTATGGTGCATCTGATTCGCTAATGGGAACAGGGTTAGTGGGCGGCTATGTGAGCAGCAATCGGCTGCTGGGAATTCGTGCGGCGGAGCTTGCGGCGCTTATCTTGTCCGGCGAGCCGGTAAGCCTCAGCCAGATCACGACAGAGTCTTGCGAATATCTCTTTGATGCGCGGCAATTGAAGAAATGGAAGATTGCACTTGAGACATTGCCTCCCGGCAGTCGGGTGGAGTATGACGAACCAAGCGTCTGGACCCAATACCGGCGTGAAATCGTCGGGACTGTGGTGCTGGTGGCGTTGCAGGCCGCGTTGATCTTTGGGTTTGTTTTGAACCATATTCGTCGAAAACAGGCGGAAAAAAGTTTGTCGCGGTTAAGCGCC
>DATMYT010000269.1:0-3668 GCA_035560855.1 Negativicutes bacterium
TTAAAGTTGTTTTCAAAGAGATCGAGAGCGCTCACGGGCATGACGGTTTTCTGATTGATTTTCCGCTTTTGGCGGATGTGTTGGGGCCGTTTATTGAATCGATTTCGATAGGAGCTCGTCCCTGGTATCAAAAACGATTTAATGCCGCACGATTTGCCTATTATGGGGCAGTGGAGCCGGCAGCGAGGGAAGTCTATAGTCTAGATCGCACTGGCGCTTTTCCCTGAACTTTTGAAAATTGGCACAGAAAAATATTTGAGGAGGAATCAACATGGCTGACGAAAAACAATATGCAGCAGAAACGCAGGCTCTTCACGCAGGGCAGGTTCCCGACCCGACGACAAACTCAAGAGCGGTTCCCATTTATCAGACGTCTTCCTATGTATTCAATGACGCGGACCATGCGGCTCGATTGTTTGGACTGCAGGAGTTCGGCAACATTTATACTCGGATCATGAACCCGACCTCGGATGTGTTTGAAAAACGGGTGGCGGTTCTCGAAGGTGGCGTGGGGGCGCTGGCGACTGCATCAGGATCCTCGGCGATTACGCTGGCATTACTGACACTGGTGCATAGCGGTGAAGAAATTGTTTCGTCCTCTAGCTTATATGGCGGCACTTATAATCTTTTCCATTACACCTTTGCGCAGCTGGGGATTACCGTTCATTTCGTTGACGCCAACGATCCCGAGAACTTCCGAAAGGCGATTACGCCGAAAACGAAGGCCGTCTATGCGGAAACGGTCGGCAATCCTAAACTGGATACACTGGACATTGAGGCTGTGGCCGCGATAGCCCATGAAAACGGGATTCCGTTGGTAATCGACAACACCATGCCTTCGCCTTATCTGGTTCGCCCATTTGACTTTGGCGCGGATATCGTCATCCACTCGGCCACGAAGTTTATCGGCGGTCATGGCACTTCCATCGGAGGCGTTATCGTGGATTCAGGAAACTTCCCATGGAACAATGGCAAGTTCCCGCAATTGTCCGAGCCGGACCCCAGCTATCATGGCATAAATTTCTGGGAGGCGCTTGGTAATCAGGCCTATATTATTAAAACCCGCGTTCAGGGGCTGCGCGATCTCGGCCCGGCCATCAGTCCGTTTAACTCATTCCTCCTGTTACAGGGACTCGAAACTTTGCATTTGCGCATGGAACGGCATAGTCAGAACGCGCTGGTTGTGGCTGAGTACCTGGAGAAACATCCCAAGGTTGCCTGGGTCAACTATCCGGGCTTACCGTCGCATCCAAGCCATGATCGGGCCAAAAAATACCATACCCGTGGCCTTTACGGCGGTATTATCAGCTTCGGGATCAAGGGCGGCGTAACCGAAGGTAAACAATTTATCAACAGCCTCAAACTTCATTCTCTGCTGGCGAATATCGGCGATGCCAAATCGCTGGTCATTCATCCCGCATCCACCACCCACCAGCAGCTTTCTCCCGAGGAACAAACGGCCTCGGGTGTGACGCCGGATCTTATCCGATTGTCGGTGGGTATCGAAAACGTGACGGACATTATCGCCGATCTGGACCAAGCACTAAAACTAATCTAGGGCATATAAAAAAGAGGGTGGATTTACCGGCTAACCGGGAATCCACCCTCTTTTCTTATAGTTTGCTAACCTTCACACCGCGCTTTTCCATCAAGACCTGTTGCGCATCCAAAAGTTCCAGGGCTTTGTTCAAAACAGAGTCCGTTACTTTGGCCGCCAGACCTTGACAGGAACTACTCAGCTCCCGCGGCACCGGAATGAGGTCACAAGGGAGTCCGGCCGCTTTTAGAATTTTTTCAGCCCGAAACGCATG
This sequence comes from Negativicutes bacterium, assembly GCA_035560855.1. GTDB lineage: Bacteria > Bacillota > Negativicutes > UBA1444 > UBA1444 > UBA1444. The sequence goes on from DATMYT010000269.1 coordinate 1,812, forward strand.
CCAGACCGAAGGGAAAGTAATAATCCTGATTTCGTCCGCCAAAAAATGATCTTCCTTTTTCGTTATTTTACGATGTGCAGCGTCCATTCCCCTTTGCCGTCCGTACATTCCGCCTTGTAGTTCTGAGAGGCTGCAAATTTGAGGATGTTTTCACGGGCCGCAGGCTCATCTATCAGAACGGTGAGTTCGTCGCAGGTCGCCAAAGCATCCCGGGTTCTGAGTAAGGGGATGGGGCAACTATAACCACGCATATCCAAATCCTTTTTCATGAGAAAAATCTCCTTCCTGATTTATGCTGTAGCTTCGGGCAGAATCTTTTCCCGGAACAGCCAGCCAATGCCAAAAGTGATCGCAATGCCGACGACAACGGCGATTTGTCCGTTGACGGGTACTCCTGCGCCACTGGCTGCAAGGTTGATTGTATGAGCGACACCGGCGCCAGCCAGCATGCCGAGCACACAGATTCCGGCATCAGTATTGCCGTCAGCCGCCATGATCATTTGCCGCAAGGGGCAGCCGCCCAGAAGAGTGGCGGATACGCCGACGAGGTAAAGGCCGAGAAAGTTCCATAAGTGCATTGTGTGGGCCAATGGCTGCCCTGTAAAGCCAAGTTTGAACGTGCCAAAGAAAAGATTGGCAACCATGGCGCTGAGAAAAATCAGACCATAAATTTTTAGCAAAAAAGTATCTCGCACCAAGAAAAAGTCGCGGAAGCCGCCGCTAAGGCACATACGTGTTTTCAGGGCAATGGCGCCGGTGATCAGTCCAGCAATCAGGCTCATTACTATTGGAGCATGCTGAGAACCTGGACCCTTAGTGGAAAAATAAAGAAAGCCTGCTCCTGCTGCAACGGACGCTGCTAAAACAACCGAGACGACAACAGGCAAGTAGCTGGCAAAGGAGACAGAACCGGAGATTGTGCGGGCGCGGCCGAGGCTGAACCCTTTTTTTAAGAAAATAATCCCGGTGCCGATACCGGCAAGGAAACCGGCAAGCGCGGTCAAACCATTGAGATCGCCGCCAGCCAGGCGCAACAGCGCACGTAGCGGGCAACCGAGAAACACGAGAGCTCCCAGCATCATCAATGCGCCGAGCAAAAACCGAACCGCGGGAGAAGAACCGCCACGAGGCCGAAATTCACCGCTAACTTTTGACATGGCAAAAGCGCCAATAATCCACCCGAAAATTTCCGGGCGTGCATATTGCAGCAATTCAGCTTTGTGGATGCCCAGAGCTCCCGCGATGTCACGCAGATGACAGGCCGCGCAAAAACCATAATTTCCAGGATTCCCTGCCTGGACCAACAAGACGGCTCCCACTCCGAAGGAGAGCCCGGCGACCAAAATCCAAACCCAAGACAAAATCCAACAACCCCTCTTACGTATAATTGCGATAGGAAATACCTATTCGACTAATAATTAAATTCTATCGTGCCAAATTCCTGCTTTGCAAAGGAAAAAAAGTATGGATAGCGAAGTCAATAATGATATAGATACTCGCACGGCACGCAGGAAAGGGGATGTGCTGCATGGATTCGAGAGAAATAGTTCACTTCGATGACAGTCGGGCGGATTATTGTCTGGAAGTAGCGGCAGAAGACTGTGGAATCGTCATTTTTGGCGCATCCGGCGATCTGACGCGACGCAAACTGGTCCCGGCGCTTTTCCAATTGTATCGTCGATCGTTGCTGCCGGAACATTTTTTTGTGTTGGGGTGCGCCCGGGCACAATTGTCACAGGATGACTTTCGTGATATTTTTCGCAAGGCTATGTCGATGGAAGGCTCATATGTTGAACATTTGGAAGACTTTTTGCGGCGCTTTTTTTATATAGGATTTGATTACGCGTCTCCCGAAGC
>DATMYT010000270.1:0-2717 GCA_035560855.1 Negativicutes bacterium
GATGGCATCTTGTAAAATAATTTTTATTAACTCGTCAAGATCTTCGCCAGGATGGGTGAGCAGGTCAGCCGTAGCCCGATACTGTTCTTCGCGCAATAGCAATTCCTGTTCTTTTTGCCGTCTGAACTCGATTTCTATTCCCAGTTGTTGGTTCGTACCCTGGAGTGCTTCATTCATGGCGCTTATTTCTTCGTTCATCGCCGTCAGTTCCTGGTTGGCGGCAAATATTTCCTGCGTGCGTAGTTCTACCGTTTGCTCCAGCTTGCTTGCGTGCAGTTGTAGTTCTTGCTCAATACGCTTGCGTTCAGTAATATCTTCCATTTGGGAAATAAAATAGAGCGGTTCTCCAGCTTTATTGCGAACTAGTGACGTACTCAACGTTATCCAAACAATGCGTCCGGTTTTATGACAGTACCGCTTTTCTAATCGACAGGAATTAAGTTCTCCTGCCAGTATTTTTCGACGAAAATCTGCAGTGGCGTTTGCATCAGCAGGATAAGTGACGTCCCGTAATGTTTTGGTCATCATTTCTTCCGGGGTATAACCGACATAATCGCACAAAGACTGGTTGACTTTGATCCAGCGACCATCAAGGGAAACTACGGCCATGCCAATCGGCGCGTAGTGGAATGAATTGGAGAAACGCATCTCGCTTTCCCGCAGTTCATCTTCCAGCTGCTTTTGCTTTGTAATATCATGGGCAATGCCCAACACGCCGATGAGGTTGCCGTCAGCATCATACATGGGAGTTTTGATTGTCTCCAGTTTGGCGCGATGGCCATCGTCGGCGAATACGACTTCTTCTTCGTTTGTGCAGGACTTGGCTGACACAATAGCCTTGTGATCATGCTCCCGAAAGGAATCGGCCAAGGCTTTGTCGACAAAATCATAGTCGGTTTTACCAATGATGTCTTCCTCTTTAGCACCGTAGAGCCTTTCAAACATCTCGTTGCAAGCCAGATAAACGCCCTCTGCGTTCTTTAGCCAGAGCATATCGGGGATCGTTTTGATGACTGTATGTAAAAGAGCTTCTTTTTTTGCCGCCAGTGGGTCTTTAGTCATCTTTGTTCACCTCAATTTTGCACAGAGGACTTGATGTTTAATCAACCAATTAATGTTTTATTCGGTGTACACGTGCATACTCCCTGCAAAATTATTTTGAAAATTGTTTCCATCTGATCTTGGCTTCATAAAGTAGACTTTGCGTTGAACAGACAAATACATAGTAAAAGATTATACTAAAACAATGCACAATAACCGACCAAGTTTTTGCTATATTGAAGGAGGACTCAATGCTTGAATTGTTTACGGAAATCGGAAACAGAATCGTAACCGGCGGATTTAAGACGCATTTGATGGTTTACATCCTTAGTTCAGTGATAGGCATCATCATACTCCAACTGACGTTCTCCAAACTGATCAAAATCGTTGCAAAAAAAACCAACATCTCTTATACCCTGCTGCAGCAAACGTTCAGGGGAATCCCCGCGCTTTTAGGCATTCTCATTGGCCTCTATGTGGCAATTGAAATACTGACAATCCCACCACGACCATTGCTGTTCCTCAAAAGGTTGTCCAACGCCATGGGGATTCTTTCTCTGGCCCTTGTGGGCGCGCGTCTGGGCTCCGGCTATCTTAAGCAAAAGTTTCAAAAAGCAAACGGAACCTTTGCTTCCACTTCGATCTTAGCCACAATAATCGACCTGCTCATCTACAGCATCGGCTTTTTGTTTTTGCTTCAATCATTCGGAATCTCGATCACTCCATTGCTCACAGCGTTGGGAGTTGGCGGCTTGGCTGTTGCTTTGGCGTTGCAGGACACTTTGTCAAATTTGTTTTCCGGCATCAACATCCTGGTGTCCAAACAAATCATGATGGGTGACTTCGTGAAATTGTCGACCGGCGAAAATGGACAGATCGTAGATATGAACTGGCGCAATACCACAATAAAAGATCTTCATGATAGCATGGTGGTCGTACCCAATCAAAAAATTGCCTCGTCCATACTCACCAATTATGCTCAGCCGCATGCCGAATGTTCCATCGTCGTTCCCGTAGGTGTCAGCTATGACAGCGATTTGGCTTATGTAGCGCAGGTTACTACCGCAGTTGCAAAAGAAGTTCTCCAAGAAATCGACGGAGGGGTCAGCAGTTTTGAGCCATTCATCCGGTACGTCAGTTTCGCCGAGTCCAGTATTAATTTCAATGCGATCCTGCGAGTAAAGACAGTGTCGGATCAGCACCTAATCCGACATGAATTTATCATGAGACTTCATGCCCGTTACCGACAAGAAGGAATAATAATTCCCTTCCCGATCCGAACGGTCAAACTGGAGCAAGTAATGGCGCTGGAAGAATTAAGCCAAGGTAAGTCTGATTGATCTTAATGCAAAAGAGGCTGCCCGAAGCAGGTTTGTTAACCATCCGGGTTGATAGTCATTCAGTAGTCATATTGCTGAAATTGCTATAGTTATAACTGTTTTGCAGCTTTAACGTTTACAATATAGAGAAGCAGTTGCACTTGCGTCACCAACCGGTGGCGATTTTTTCATGCGATGAGTGTAGTTTATCAATTTGAGGAATCGGCAAAAATGGAAACTGTCTTTTATTTGGCATATAGTTTTTTTTGGTTGCAATCGAAACCTGATGACCGCATCGTTCATCAGATTTTTTGAGGGGCAGGAATCAGGCAGCCAACAGCGAAAAATATATTGAAT
>DATMYT010000271.1:0-4768 GCA_035560855.1 Negativicutes bacterium
ACTACCAACATAACAATGTTTAGCAATACTCCATACGACAACAGCATTCCTGCGTGAAAATACATCGATACTCCGACAATTAGCGCGAAGTAGATATAATGAACATATAGAAAGAACGGATCTATTACTGAAGATACAGCAGCTAGAAGGGTTGGAACCGTCACTAGTATTACTCCGCGATATGTCAACGGAATCGGCAAATTTTTTATTAATAGTGTCAGCACGCCGACTGATAACGGAATTTTAGCTGAAAAAAAGCCCTTTACCAGGGTTGGCTCACGCAAAAACTCAAGTAATGTAATCAATACAGTGAAAACTATCACGAGATTGCCAAGCAGACGGTCTACCATTACTTCATATTCCTGTAGGCTGTTGGCGCCTGCCATCGGGTTTTTCATCCACTTGAACAAATCCGCCTGACCTCCTGGAACAGATATCGTCCGAATATTGCATTCAAACAAATAATAAAGATTGTAGTATCGTTTCGCCGATTACGGAAAAAATCCTGCAAAAGAATGACCGGAATCAAATTCCGGTCATTCTTTCAGCTGAACAAGTGTTATTTTTTTGTGATACATTCCATGCCGCGACGGATCGCTTGTTCATTGAGCGGCATCACTTGAGGCTTGTTCTTAAAAATCTTTTTGGACAGGATGTTTAGAACTGATTCAATAGATACCGAGCCGCTGGCAGCTACAATCGCTCCAACCATAACCATATTGGCCACTTTGGGGTTTCCCAGTTCTTTGGCAATGTCATTGCAAGGAACTAAAAACGCTTTAACATCCGTGCGGTGCGGTCCTCTTTCAATCAGTGAATTGTTGATCAGGAGAGCCCCTCCCGGCATTAGCATCGGTTCAAACTTATCAAGAGAAGGCAAGTTCATGGCAACGACAATGCTGGGTTCCGTGACAATTGGCGTTCCAACCGGTTCATCTCCAATAATAACCGAGCAGTTTGCTGTGCCTCCCCGCATTTCAGGACCATAGGCTGGAAACCAGGATACTTGTTGACCTTCCATCATTCCGGCGTACGCGATAATTTGTCCCATCAGCATTACGCCCTGTCCGCCGAACCCGGAAAAAATCATTTCTTTATTCATTTTGCCGCCTCCTCTCCCGAGCGATACGTTCCAAGAGGATAGTACGGCATCATGTTTTTTTCCATCCAGGCGGCGGCTTCGATCGGGGTCATGCCCCAGTTGGTCGGACAGGTGGAAAGAACCTCAACCATGCTGAAGCCAAGCCCGGCGATCTGTGTTTCAAAAGCCTTTTTGATTGCAGCTTTTGCTTTGGCCATGTTTGCCGGAGTATTTACGGCAACGCGGGCCAAATATTTTGCGCCATCCAGGGTAGCCAACATTTCGGTAAGACGGATCGGCATCCCCGCTGATTCTAGTTTGCGCCCATAAGGAGACGTTGTTGTGACCTGATTGACGAGACTGGTGGGCGCCATTTGACCGCCAGTCATGCCATAAATTGCATTGTTCACAAAGATGGTGGTAATCCGCTCACCCCGAGCCGCCGCATGAACGACTTCTGCGGTACCGATTGCGGCGATGTCGCCGTCACCTTGGTATGTGAATACGACTCCGTCAGGATGAACCCGTTTTACGCCTGTCGCAACAGCAGGAGCCCGACCGTGAGCAGCCTGAACCATATCAACATTGAAATAGTCGTATGCTAACACAGAACATCCTACCGAAGCAATACCAATGGTTTTGTCCATTACTTTCAGTTCGTCAATGACTTCGGCTACAAGACGGTGGATTATGCCATGATGGCAACCAGGGCAGTAATGAGTTGGGATATCCGCCAACGATTCGGGACGACCGAATACTTTTTCCGCCATGTCATTTCCCTCCTTCGCCGCGTGCGACATTCATGATATTTTCATACAGTTCCTTTGGAGTTGGCAACATCCCACCGGTACGTCCGTGGAAATAAACGGGGCAGGCCCCGTTGACCGCAAGCTTGACATCCTCTATCATCTGCCCTGCGCTCATTTCAAAGACAATAAACGCTTTTGCCGTACTGCAGAGATCAACAAGCGGTTTTGAAGGGAACGGCCAGAGCGTGATGGGCCGTAGTATTCCAACTTTCACCCCTGCCGCCCGCGCTTTTCCTATCGCCGTTTGTGCGATACGCGAGGTAATCCCATAGGCGACCACGACGATGTCGGCATCTTCGGTCTGCAACGACTCCCAGCGAGTTTCAGTTGCTTGTATTTGAGCATATTTTGCCTGTAACACATGATTGTGGTTTTCCATTAGGTCCGGCTGCAAAAACAGCGAGTTAATAACGTTATGAGTTTTCCTGCCATGCAGTCCAGTTGCAGCCCATGGTTTTTCAGGCGGTTTGGCGCTACTTTCCTTGAATTCCACTGGTTCCATCATTTGTCCCAATGCGCCGTCGCCAAGAATCATGACCGCGTTGCGCCACTTGTCAGCCAAATCGAAGGCGTCAATTGTAATATCCGCCATTTCCTGAACGGAATTTGGCGCTAACACGATATTGCGATAGTCACCGTGACCACCGCCTTTGGTCGCCTGGAAATAATCGGCCTGTCCCGGTTGGATGCTACCAAGTCCAGGACCACCACGTTGCATATTGACTATAACACAGGGAAGCTGCGAACCCGCAATATAGGAAATTCCCTCCTGTTTCAGGCTGATGCCTGGGCTGGATGAAGAAGTCATCACCCGGCAACCAGCGGCGGCAGCGCCATATACCATATTAATAGCTGAGATTTCACTTTCGGCTTGTAGGAAAACCCCGTTAACCTGTGGTAGGCGTTTGGCCATATATTCGATCAATTCACTCTGCGGCGTAATAGGATAGCCGAAATAGTGTCTGCACCCTGCAACAACGGCTGCTTCACCAATCGCTTCATTGCCCTTCATCAGGATTTTTTCCGCCAAGATTCTCACTCCTTATTTCCAGATTTCGATAACAACGTCCGGGCAGGTCCGAGCACATAACGCACAGCCGATACACTGAGATTCATCAGAGCAGGACGACGGCCGATACCCTTTACTATTGAAATGGTCCGACATAACGATGATTTTTTTCGGGCAGACGACCGTGCAGAGCTCACACCCCTTACATCGCTCTTCATTGAAGACTGGTTTTGGCATGCTGTTCGCCTCCTTTTTTCTTTCTGTTAGTTACTTATGTAATACTTTAAGGTCAGTATCCAATCATTTTCGAAATGGCAGCTGCCTTTTCCTTAAGAATATCAGCCATTTCATTATACCTGTCAATCGTCAGTCGTGCAGTTGAACTTGATATGGAAACGGCAGCCTCCAGTTTGCCGTGAGCATTAAAAATAGGCGCACCGATACAGGTAACCCCTTCTATCGTTTCGTTACATGATACTGCAAATCCCTGACTGCAAATTTTGGCAATTTCAGCTCTTACCGTTTCTTCACTGCTCAAAGTATACGGTGTATAGTGCGATAGAGGCTTACTTAATATTGCTTTCTGGCGCATCTCTGATCCATACGCTAAAAATATTTTGCCGAGAGCTGTGCAATGAAATGACTGGGAAAAGTCGATTCGAGGAACAATAAAAGTAGACCGTTGGGGTGCGACGCTATCAATAATGGTTACTTCTTCCTTGTTCAGCACTGCCAACAAAACATATTCATTGGCAACGACAGCAAGATCCTGCAAAATGGGATCAGCAAGGCGACGAATATCAAGCCGTTCCGCCGCAGCAGTTCCCAGTCGCATCAAACGAAATCCAAGCGTAAACCGTCCAGAATCGGTCTGACGGACAAAATCTCTGGCTAGCAAGGTCTGAACAAGATTGTGAATCGTACTTTTTTGTACGCCCAGTAGCTTGCTAAGCTCGGTAATTCCCATGTCACGAGATGCAGATTCTAGCAACAACAATAGTTCGATAGCCCTGTCAACGGAAGCAACCGTGTACTGAAATTCTTTTTTTTCCTGCATTTGAATATCCATTTTGCTGATTCGTCTCCTGTTGTTCATTTCTACCGAACAGTGTTTTGCATTTCTACAATAAAATAATCTTCGACTTTCGTTTTACAAACTCCTTCTATTTGGAATGTAAAATTTTTGTCGAAGATTATTGTTGGGATTACGATTATATGATTCGAACTTTTTGTCCCGTTTTAAGACAGGAGGCATTTCCCTCATCGGTATCTACGTGCAATTCCAATGCATATTGATCGTTGACCCGTACCAAAACCTCACCCATGATCATGGCCCGTTCACCGGGGCATTCCACACGAACAACGTCTTTATCCTTGACGCCAAAGCGCATTGCATCAGCAGGGGTCATGTGAATGTGGCGCAGTGCGGCAATAGCTCCCTGCTCCAGCGTAATCGTTCCGTTCGGGCCGACTAATACGACACCGGGAGATCCGGCGACATTGCCTGAATCACGGATCGGTGGAGTGATACCGAGCTTAACGGCGTCAGTCAACGCTAGCTCAATTTGTGTTTCCTTGCGCACCGGACCCAAAATTCGAACTCGTGTGAAGGCGCCTTTGGTTGTCATAATGTCAACGGTTTCGTCGGACGCGAATTGTCCTGGTTGGGATAGGTCTTTCTTTTTTGTCAGTTCGTAGCCTGCGCCGAATAATGCATCCAGATGCTCGCGGCTTAGGTGAACGTGTCGTCCGGATACGCCTACCGGAATACAGGCCTCAGAAATGGTTGCTTCAGTCAATTTGTTGATCCCTCCATCTTTTTTATGACAAATTATTCGATGATCTCGGAAAAGTAGACGACGGATACGG
>DATMYT010000272.1:0-2365 GCA_035560855.1 Negativicutes bacterium
GTCGTACTTGCAAATAAATATAATATTAAATTGCCCTCTTGGGCAGAATTGGACTCCACAGGTAGACAAAGCAAGCTTAGTAAACAACGAAATGAATTGGTGCATGAGGCAAAGTATGGTGGGCACCCGATAGGATATTCATATCCGGGTGAAAACTATAGCCTTGAGTTTACGTCATTCAATACAAAGCTTATTTCAGCAGCCTTGGGTATAAATACACCTTACTTGGCAGCAGAACCTGACAACCGAGCAGAGTGGGGATGGGACATAAAAACATAACAAGTAGCTCCACCGGACAAAATACTCGCTCCGCTCGCATTTTTCCGGTGAGCTAAGCGTTAGGTTTCGCTGGTTGTAGCGCAATCCAATAGATAATTATCCAAAGTGGGAGAGTGATATAAAGACCGCAATAACCGTCGCATTGATAGCCCTCGCAGGCGCTATCTTTGCCCCTCTTGCTACTCATCGCCTCTCCATTTTGAGAGAGCGTAACGCTCGCCGTGTTTCTGCCGCCGTCGTTTTTCGCAGAGAGTTTCGCGGGAGCATTGAAACCGTTCTCAGAAACGAGTGGAGTTTGCAATCCGATCAGATAATCAAGGCCGCTTTGGCAAGCCAACTTAAGGCAGTAGAAGAATTCGGGCTCTTTTTGGGGTGGGAGCGTTTGTGCTTCACTCGTGCATGGCATAAGTACCGCGCCTATAGCGAAGCATTGAACTACACTGAGTATTCTGCATCTGGCCTTTATCTCGAAACGCTTAAACAACAAGGTCGGAAGCGCCCGCCTGATCCGCGCCCACAATTCATAAAGCTGGCAAACAAAGTTCTGTCGTATGCGAAGGAAACCTAACATGGCGCTCAACCTCGCTCCTTTCAGTCGCTGGACGCTACGCGATGATGCCGCGCAGCGCCGGTTAGCTCTGCGTTAAGTCCTCGATTAAGAAGCCATGAGCCATCCAAAGATAGTCACAAGCCCCCACTGCCATCTCTGGACAGATGCGCTGCATGCTCGCGCCCTCGCCCGTGAAGCAAAGAATAAATGGGATCGGGGAACATACGTTCGATGGGCCGTGACGACCTTATGGACGGTGCTCGAAATTGCATGTCAGGATGCCCTTGCTGAACCTAGTATCTCCTACAGTTTTCGTAAAAACTTGGATGCTTCGATTGAGGCTCAAGGACTTGCCAGCCTTGATTGGAGTTCCGGACTTTGGCAACGGGTTATAAAACTCCAAAAGATGCGAAAGGGCTACATGCATCGATTTTTGTTTGAAGCCGACTTATTCCCGTCGACAACGCGTGCGGATGAGGCTATCGACATTGTGCGAAATGCCGTTGTAGCCATCTACTCGCACGTAGGTCGCCCTGTACCTGCTTGGATACAAGTAGCAGACTACGGGACGTTGTACAGTAAGCTCAAAAGTACCCGTTTTTTCCGCAAGTATTTAAGGCCTGGTCATCAAATAATTTCGTTGTCTCGACGTTTTATTGCGCAGCGTTTGTATAGCACAAAATGGGCGGTTTGTGAACCACCTCTATGTTGGATTGATTAATCGAGGTGCCCTTAACAAGTCAAGGGGGTAAAGACCTGCTGATGGTTCAGGATTCCAGCTCGATACGGAATTTCTTGCCGAGTACTGTGGCGGCGCGGGAGAGGGTTGTCAGGGTCAGGCTTGTATCAGTTGCATCGAGCAGGCGGTTAAGTGCAGCACGGCTGGTTTGCATTTTTTTTGCCATCGCCGATTTGGTAAGCTTCTGGGCCTTCATTTCCTGATCAATCTGCCAAGATATAACCCTTTTGATGGCCACGGCGGTGGCTTCATCCATAAGTGCTTCTTCTTTGAGAAAGTCATCAAAGCTGCTGCCGATATTTTCTGCTTTCATCATTTATTCCTGATTCTTTTTAATGCCAACTGTAGTTCAGATTTAGGTGTTGCCTGGGATTTCTTGATGAAACCATGCAAAAGGACAATGACATTGTCTGACACAGTGAACAATACTCTTGCGATTCGGTTTTGCAAATGGATGCGGATTTCCCAAAGATCCTTATCCAGTTTGCGAACTAAAGGCATCCCAAGAGGCCAGCCATACTGGACCGTCTTGATCTCTTCACCGATAATTTTTCGATCTACAGGCGTCAATTCCCGCAGCCACTCTCGAACAGGCTCATTGCCGGAATCGCTTCTGAAAAATCGGACGTCGAGTTTTGGCGTGATCATGTATTAATGTACCAAAATAAGTACAGTTCAGCAAACGGAATGGTGAACTCTCGCGCCTCCGGGGCCTTTTTATTTGCACAATCCGGGGTCAATTCTTTACTTTAAAATGCGTTTCGCGCTGAAATTGCGCTGAATGTCTGCCGGGTGGG
>DATMYT010000273.1:0-4919 GCA_035560855.1 Negativicutes bacterium
CATAGTTTACTAAAACATAATTTATAAGGCCTTTGGAAGTGTAACGCCGGATTTAGGAATGCGTGGCAAGAAACATGACTGCATCCGTCTCTGGTAGCGGGCGGCTGAATATATATCCCTGTATGCAGTCGCAGCCGTTACCGGTCAGATATACCAGCTGTTGTTCGGTTTCCACGCCTTCGGCGACAACCGTCATGTTCAGGATATGCGCCATCCCGATGATAGAGCCGATAATTTTCGCCACATCAGTATCCGTATCAATCATGTCAATAAAAGACTTGTCGATTTTCAGCGTCTTCACCGGGAATGTACGCAAGTACGTTAGCGACGAGTAGCCAGTGCCGAAATCATCCAGTGACAAGCTTACTCCCAAGGCTTTGAGTTCTGCAAGCTTGTCTGTCGTTTCCTCCAACGATGCCATCAAAACACTCTCAGTAATCTCCAATTCAAGCTGATGTGGCTGTATACCCGCCGCATCAACCGCACCGCGGACAATCGCAATAAAATCATCAGCCACCAATTGTTTTGCCGAAATATTCACTGCAACACGAATTTTCCCCCAACCCTGCTCGGCCAAACGATGCGCAAAACGGCACGCCTCATAGAGCACCCATTTTCCGATCGGATGGATAAGCCCCGACTGCTCGGCCACAGGAATAAACTGTACCGGCGGAACCGATCCGTGCTCTGCGCTATTCCATCGTAACAAAGCTTCCATCCCGATCACAGCGCCGGTGGCGGCAAGCAATTGAGGCTGATAATGTAGTGAAAACTCCCCACGATCCAATGCATAGCGTAGGCTGTTGGTCAGATGCATTTTCTCATAAGCTTCAGTCTGCATAAGCGCCGTATAAAATCGCCAGCAGTTTTTTCCTTCTCTTTTGGCGGCGTACATTGCATTGTCTGCATTCTTGATAAGTTCTTCCGCTGTATCGCCATCCGCAGGATAGGCGGCAATCCCGATACTGGCCGTCATGTGAAAGTTCGTTCCAAAAGATTCGTATTTCTGCCCCAGCACTTTCATCAATCTACCAACGATCTCGTCAATCTGCCTCTTATCGTTTTTGTCGGGCAGAATCACAATAAACTCGTCACCGCCGACTCGGGCAACAAATTCCTTATCTCCGACTTCGGCGACAATTCGCCTACCGGCTGTAATAATCAACTCATCGCCGCATGTATGTCCGTAGGTGTCATTCACCATCTTCAGCTCATCCAGATCGACGAACAGGAGAACCCCCGATGCGGCACCCTTGCGGGCCCGTTCCATTTCTTTTCCCAGCCATTCGTTCAATTGCATCCTGTTCGGCAAATCAGTCAATGCATCAAAGTACGCCATATGCCTGATTAAATCCGCCTGTTGGCGCAGCGCATCTTCTGCCCGAACACGATCGGTAATGTCCTGGTTCGCCCCATATCGCTTTATAAGCTTCCCTTCAGCATCATGGATTACATTCCGCCGCACAATGATATTGCGGACCTCTCCGTCCCGGCGGATAATACGATGCTCAAACTGATAAGGAAGCGGAACGCTCTTACTAATCTCAATTGCGACGACATGCGCATCTTCAGGGTGCACAAACTCCCTGGCATACACTTCCGGCGTCATAAAGCGGCCTTCCCGCGCCACACTCGTCCCGTAGATGGCATAAAATTCATCGCCGAATTCAAAAAGACCTCGCTCGGGGCTATATTCCCACGGTCCCAGATTTGCCAGTTCCGCCGCCAGAGAAAGAACCTCTTCTTTTTCACGTAGGGATTCTTCAGCCTGCATGCGCTCCGCGATTTCTTCTTCCAATTCTTGATTAAATTTTTGGAGCTCGCTATTTGCCGTAATTAATTCCTGCGTCTGTTGTTCCACATCTAACGCCAAGTTGTCACGAGTTTGCCGGAGTTCCTTTTCCGTTCGTTCTTGCTTTTTGGCGATCCCCAGAAGCAGCCAGATAAACCCGAAAATCACAAGGGAAACCGCGCACGCCACCAAATAATAAACACTAGCGCGCTGGTTCACCACCTGCAAAATTACTTCTTGATCAATGCCGACCGAAACAATCAGCGGATAGGCGGATAGGGCCCGATAGCTGTAGATCCGGGTTATTCCGTCAACCGGACTCTTGGCGGGATACGTTCCTATATGGCTGCTTTTCAGTTTTTCGGTCAAAACAGACTGGGTCAAATCCTGCCCAATGTCCGTATTGTAGCCGGATTGCCGTGCCCGCACAATGCCATCGCGTCCGATCAGGACAATAACGGAGTTTTTTCCCAGATCAATCTGTTTAAAGAACTCGGAAAAATAAAACGGGTCAACAGAAACAACAGCCACGCCCCCGAATGAGCCGTCCGGCTTATTGATGCGCCGCGTCATTTGAATTGCCCACTTCCCTGAACTGCGCCCAAAGATCGGTTTGCTGATAAACAGCTGCCTGCTGTCCGTATCCCGATGCACCAGAAAATGCTCCCGATCCGCAAGAGAGATCGCCGTATTGGGAACATTACTGGTAGCCACCAGTTCTCCACTTTCATCAATTATTCCGAGTTGCAGGAAGGGCTGGTCCGCGAATCGTCCTTCGCGAAGATAGTTTCGGATGTTGATGGCGCGGCCTTCTTGTTGATACTGGTATTTCAAAAACAGCACCGTCTGATCTGCACTTTTTGTGGTTCGCAGCGTATGTTCCTCAAATGCGCGCGCCAAATTTGCTGCTTCTTTACCGGCATTCTGAAGCTCCAGTTCTTTTTCGCTTTGGATCTTGTAGTAGAGACCAATCCAAATAAAACAGAGCAGGGAAATGCCGAAAAATATGATTATTTTTCCGATGTTGCGAAACATCGACGACTCAACGACGCTTTTCTGCAACTTGCATTTCCCTCCCTGTTTGGAATGTGTTCCTGATCTGTCCGTTTGTTATATACGGAACTTGGCGACCGCTCCTTGCAATTCCTGCGCCAATGTCGCCAACGCCCGACTGGAAGTGGAGATTTCCTCCATTGATGCCAGTTGTTCTTCGGTTGCCGCCGATACGCTCTGCGCTTCTCCGACGGACTTCTTGCTCAGGTCGCCGATCTTCTTGACAGACCCGACGATGTGCTGACTGCCGGTTGCCATCTGCTGAATAGCGCCGGACATCTGCTTGACTTGGTCGGAGACTTCCGTCACCAGATCGGCGATTTCACGGAAGGATACGCCTGCCGCATTGACCACGTCTGCGCCGGTTTTTACTTCCCGGGTTCCGTTGTTCATTGCTTCGACAGCTTTGTCCGTATCAGTCTGAATTTCACCAATCAGAGACGCGATTTTCTTCGCGGCTTCCTCCGATTGTTCGGCCAGCTTGCGGACTTCCTCCGCTACGACCGCGAAACCTCTACCCTGTTCCCCGGCCCGCGCCGCTTCAATCGCGGCGTTGAGCGCGAGCAGGTTGGTTTGTCCGGCAATGCCGGAGATGGTATCAACGATCTGACCGATCTCTTTGGATCGTTCCCCCAGTTTGGCGACCACTTGCGCCGAAGTATTGACCGTGTTTTCGATCAACGTCATCTGACTGACGGCTTTATCGACAGCGGCACCGCCGTTGATGGCTTTGCCTGCCGCTTGTTCGGACTGCCCGGAAACGAGGTTCGCATTGGCGGCGATCTGCTCAATCCCCGCCGACATTTCTTCCACGATAGCCGAGGTATCGGTCGTTGCCGCCAATTGGTCGTTAGCCCCGGCGGCGACATCGGTCATGGAGATGGCAACCTGATTGGAGGCCTGCGCTGACTGTTCGGCGCTGGCCGTGAGTTCTTCACTCGAAGCTGCCAATTGTTCGGCGTTGGAATGAATTTGTTTGATCAAAGCTCTCACATTTTGGGCCATTTGTTCAAAGCTCTTAGCCAAACGTCCAATTTCGTCGTTGGATGCAATCCCCAGACTGGTTTGGGAGAGATCGCCGCCCGCGATACGGTTGGCCGCACCTTCCAACGTCTGAATCGGCTTGGCGATGCGCCGTGAAATCAGCGCAATGATTGCCGAAGCAATCACCAATACAATAACAATTGTAATCAGGGAAATGTTGCGCAATGCCAACAAAGCTCCCGTTACTTCCTCTGTTGGAACATTAATCCCCAGGAACCATTTGATCCCAGGCACCGGAGCATAGGCAACCATTTTTTCAGACCCTGAATATTCATAGCTGGATTGCCCTGTTTCTCCCTTGATGACTCGTTGATTAACTGACCGCAGTACCTCGGGCAGTTTGGTATCTGTTGCTGCATTAACTTTCATCATGATATCTTTATTGGGGTGGATGATGGCCAGTCCGTCAGCTTGTAAAACATAAGCATATCCTGTTTTCCCCACTTTGATGTCCTGAACTTTCTGCGCCAACCCCTCCATTCCAATGGAACCGTACACTACCCCTACAACTCGACCGCCCGATTTCACCGGTACGGCGACCGCAACAATCGCTTTGCCGGATGATTTTGACAATACCGGATCAGAAACATAGATTTCACCTTTAATCGCATGTTGAAAATAATCCCGCTCCGCTAGACTACCGCGCGATCCAGCCGAATTCAGATATGTGCCATCGGGTCGAATATAACCAATCCCATCATATACTTTATTAGCGCCGGCTACATTGACCAAAAAAGGATAGATAATCTCAGCATTCCCACCGATAACCTCCGGCGTCATGGCAATAATGGACATTTCAGCCTTTCGGGCTTCGATCCAGTCACTGATATCACCAGCGGAATTCTGGACCAACTTTGTCATGTCTGCACTAATATTTTCGGTCACAATAGAACGAGCCTTCCAATAATTCAATCCGCTTAGAGTTCCGAGTGCAATTATGAATACAGTCAAGATAATAACCGTTAATTTTGTCTGAATACTTTTCATAGCAGCTTTCTCCTTCCGCATCTTTCGTCCATCTCCATCTCGC
>DATMYT010000274.1:0-3558 GCA_035560855.1 Negativicutes bacterium
CCCTCGGAGTGTACGTTTATCACTGTTGAAACGTCAACATGCTCATCCAACAAGCCGCACGATGTCCAGCGTATCTTTCGCTATCATCAACTCTTCGTTTGTGCGAATCACCATCGCAACCACTTTGGATTCAGGTGTGGAGATGAACCTTTGAGCTCCCTTTTCAGCGTTAAGCGTGTGGTCCATTCGAACCCCAAGATAGTCCAACCCCTCCAATATCGCTTCTCTGACGCGCAGATCATTTTCCCCAATACCGCCGGAGAAAACAATCGCGTCCACCCCGCCTATTGCTGCGGCATACGCGCCGATATACTTTTTTACCCGATAGCAGAACACATCGATGGCCGTTCTGCATCGTTCATCGCCACGATCAGCAAAGTTCCAAAGATCGCGAAAATCACTTGATTTTCCGGACAGTCCGAGCACGCCGCATTCGCTGTTAAGATACCACATCACTTCTTTGATCGTCATATCCTTCTTCTGCATCAGGAATTGTATGATTGACGGATCAATATCCCCGCAGCGAGTGCCCATGACCAAACCTTCAAGTGGTGTGAACCCCATCGAAGTGTCAACACAACGACCGTGTTTGATAGCAGCAATGCTGGAACCATTGCCTAAATGGCACGTAATGATCTTAAGCTCGTAGATACTTTTGCCAATCTCATTTGCAGCCTGCATGGCTATATACTTATGGGATGTACCATGAAAGCCATACCGCCGAATCTTATACGTTTCACTGACTTCATGAGACAGTCCGTAAAGATATGCCTTTGGTGGCAGCGTCTGATGGTATGCAGTATCGAATACCGCAACCATAGGCTTGTCCGGCATCACCTTTTGGCATGCTTCTATACCAAAAATATTCGCCGGATTGTGCAGCGGTGCAAGCTCAATGTTCTCCCTGATAGCCTGCATGACAGACTCGTCGATCAGTACCGAACCTAGGAACCGATTGCCGCCATGCGCGATCCTGTGTCCCACTGCGCCGATTTCATCCATAGAAGAGATGCCGCCATATTCTCTGGATAACAAGGTGTCAACAACAACCTTCACCGCGCCGCTGTGGTCTTGTATATCAAGCCCCATCACCAGCTTCTCTTTTCCCTCCGCCTGATGCTTCAACGTTGTATTTTCGACCCCGATGCGCTCAACAATACCTGATGCAAGCACGCTTTCATCGTTCATGTCGATCAACTGGTATTTTACGGATGAGCTGCCCGCGTTGATCACTAAAATTTTCATACAATTACCTCGAAATAGTCCTGCCGTAAATTTGCTGCCTGTTGCATGTCTTTTTAATTTCGTGCAGGACTTCCCAAAATCAAATCGATTGGATTACGCAAGACTTACAGAATCGTATATCCGCCATCAACGGCCAGATCCGAGCCGGTCGCAAACAGCGATGCATCTGAGGCGAAATACACGAATGCACCAATCAAATCTTCCGGAAATCCCAATCTGCTTCCTTCCGGCATTTTTGCATGCCAAATCGGCAGCATGTCAGTCATGGTCGCAAGTAATTCTGTTTGAATGTACCCGGGGCTTACACAGTTCACTCTGATGTTGTATTTCGCCCATTCCACCGCCAGAGCTTTCGTGAGTTGAACGACGCCTGCTTTCGCCGCGCAGTAATTCGCAATGGTCTGCGGAACATTCACGATTCTTGCCGACATGGATGCCGTACTGATGATAGAGCCTTTTGTTCCATGCTTCTTCATCAACTTTGCGGCAGCCTGCGCGGTAAAGAATACGCCGTTTAGGTTGACATCAATGACCGATTTAAAGGCTCGGGGATCAATGTCTATCGCTTCTTCGCCGGTGAAAATACCGGCATTATTCACTGCGAAATCGCAGGTCGAAAACTGCGCTTCATACTTGCGCATCATGTCATTGACGCTATCCGGGTCGGTTACGTTGCATTGCAATGCAATGATGTTCCTCCCCGTTTCTTCTGCAATCTCTTTCGCAACAATCTCAGCCTTTTCAATATTTATATCAACGATTGCAACATTCGCGCCAAGCTCTGCATACGCTTTTGCAATCGTCTTGCCAATGCCTTGTGCTCCGCCGGTAATGAACCCTTTCCTGTCCTCAAGGCTAAACAATTTCTTGACGTCCATTTTCATTTCTCCTCTTATTTTTTTCGCGAAAACGCTCAAATTGAAGAACATATGCATCTGAGTCTCTCGGTCGTAACGTATGCATTGCAACAAAACGAATAGGAAATAAAAGAGAGCTGAAATCCAGCTCTCTCTTTGTACGTTTTCACAATCATCAAGAGCTAATCAGGTATGTATTTTACGTCGCTTTTTCCCTAATCGATTCATCAGCTCTAAAGTATTGTTCGAAAATGAAACTTCGTGATCCCACCTGGAATAGATTATTTCATTGTTAGCATTTTTTGAAATATGGCGTATTGCAGGGTTCGTTCCAATAAGATAGCAGTTCATCATCCATCCTTGCGATAAACAGCTGATATCCACCGGTTTCCTGAACGGTCAATAGCTCATTCACGATACTTGCAACAACTTCGATGCCTTTCCCTTCAAGGTACCTGACAGCAGCTCTATAGGTGATAAGCATTTCCATCAGTGTAGTTGCGCCGCAACCGTTGACAACACACATCAGCTTTTCGCCGCTCGTTATGCTAAGGTCTTTGACGAGCTCTCCCATAAGCAGAGCAACAGTTTCATCCGCAGTTTTCATCGGAATCTTATACCCGCCGCCTTCGCCATGCTGACCCATGCCAACGCCCATTTCATTGTCGTCAAGAACAGCCAGGTCCCCGCCGGTAACGGGATGTGTAGCGCCCGTCAGTGAAACGGAAATAGCGCCCATGTTATCAACAAACTTCTGTGTAATGGCTGCAACTTCTTCCAGAGATTTGCCTTGTGCCGCGGCACCGCCGGCAATTTTGAACACCGGGATGCAGCCTACAAAACCACGCCTGTTGCTCGCGTCCGCTCTCGGAGCCGTGGTAATGTCTTCCTGCGTGACGATCTTAATGACGTTGATGCCCTCTTTTTTTGCGGCCTTCATCGTCAGGTTCGCGGTGAGCATATCTCCGGCATGATTCAGTACAACGAAAATGATACCTTTGCCTTTGTCAGCAAGCTTCAGTGCTTCAAAGCAGCTTTCCGGACCCGGTGCCGCAAAAATATCGCCGCATACAGCAATATCAGCCATGCCTTCACCAACAAAACCTTGCAGTGCAGGTTCATGACCCGTTCCACCCAGTGTTACCACTGTAACACGATCAGCATCAATCAGCTTCTTGTTGACAACCAGATTTCCCCTGACAAGTTCGATAATGTCCTTGTTTGCAAGCGCCAGTCCTTCCAAAAGTTCCTGCGTTAAGTTCGATGGATCGTTGATAAACTTCTTCATCATCACGGCTTCCTCCTTATATATTTTTACTACTGGTTAATTGCAGTACTGAATCCTTTTATCAAACAATATAACGAGTATGCCCCTGCATCCATCGTTCCAATCGTCGCTTCTTTATGGAATCTTGCTCTTCCGAATTTTGCCTGGCATTGTTTGGAATACTCAGCG
>DATMYT010000275.1:0-2221 GCA_035560855.1 Negativicutes bacterium
CGTTTATTTAAATCATGTATGAGAGATAATAGTGCCTCCGACAATGCCTGCGGGTCTTTTTCCGGTACAAGAAAAGCTGTCCCTGGAGTGCAAAGTTCGGGGATGCCGCCTGTTAGGGTCGATACCACAGGCACGCCTGCAGCCATGGCTTCTATGAGTGAAACCGGAATTCCTTCCTTTTCCCCTTTGCTTGTCAAAATGCTCGGCAAGGTCACGCAATCCCACTCTCCGGAAAAAAGCTTATTAAGCAGAATGGAATGTGATATCTCACCCAGAAAATGAATGCAGTCTGTCAGCCCCATTTGACTGGCTTGCTCTTGAATTTCATCTTTCAGTTCACCCTCACCGGCAAGATCAACCTGGATTTCTTCCCCTTGCATTTGAAGCCTATGAATTGCTTGAATCAAATACGTGTGCCCCTTAACCTCGACAAAATTAGCTGGCATAAGAATCCTAAATATCCGGTCCTCATCCCGTTTTTTTTGATTACTCAAGATTTCATCCGGGATTTCAACACCTATATGAAGAGTTTGGATTTTTTCTGTCTCGCCAACTATGTTTCGAATCTCTGTTGCGCCATTTTCATTGACACATCGCACAAAAGAGCAAGATTCCACTTTTTCTTTAATCAAATTGTTTTCCGCAATGTCCCATCGGTGTGCAGTAATGCTCCAGGGAACTTTCAGTAAGGAAGCCGTTATCATTGCCATCGTTGCAGTAGTAGACAGCCAGTGGACATGGATATGGTCAGGAACCCCCGTATGGCGAAGGTATCCAGCCAACCAAAGCGCTTTGGAGACTACTGCAAGGTTTTTTATAAAAACCCAACTATTTCTGCTCCTACATAGCACCCTGAGCAACTTTACAAATGCTGCCGGATTTCTGCATATTTCTCGTATGGCACCAATAATAATAGCTCCATCGCATAGTGGTTGCTTCAATGTAAAATCCAACAAAGTGATACTGTCACGATGAACGACATCACCTTCAGGTCGTAAGGGCACAACGCTAACCCGATTCCCTGCATTTTGGGTGTACATGATTTCAGGAATCACAAAGGCTTCCCCTTTGCCAAAGGGGAAGCTCCGGGTAATAAAACAAATATTCATTGTTGCAACGAACCTTTGGAGATTTGGTCGATCAGCTTTACATAGGCATCCACCATAACGTCCAAACTATTATGGCGCCGCACATAGTCCGCGCCGATGAGGCCAATTTTTTTTGTCAGAAACTCATCGCCAGCAAGTTGTTTTAGCAACTTCCAGTACTGTTCCACGTTGTTTTCTTTCAATATATAGGGCGCAATTTCGGCAATGTCCCGTCGCAGATCTTTCGCATATCCCACCTGTGTCGTTAGAACCGGCAATTCGCAAGCCATCGCTTCCAGCAGGGAATAACTGCACCCTTCATATCGGGTCGGAAATACAAATACATTCGCAGCAGAATATATTTCCGGGATATTTTCATAGTTCACATTTTTCACAAACACGACATTAGCTGGCCACCCTGTCGGGATCTCATTGGTCGCTATCAAAAATTTGATCTGAAGTTGCGCTTCCCACGCCAATACGGCAAGAGCATGCAATTCGGCAAAGCCTTTTCCCAATAGGCCAAATCTGCCGGTAAAGCACACTACAAATTCATCCTCGCCAATCCCGTATTTCCCCCGGCAGCTAAAGCGATCACGTTTGGCAAAGTGCTCGATATCAATACCATTTGGAATCACAACCGGGTTTATGCCGGAATAGTATTGTTGGAGCTCCTCAGCGACCGAGGTAGACACGGCAACCGACACTGCCCCCTTCGCCGTATATTGTTCCAACCCGCCCCCGAAACAAATTAAACCAATATATCGATTTAATTTCATTCGCCACCCAACATCAGGCGGAAGATCAATATAATACAATCCTCGTATACTTCCATGATGAATAACGATTCGGGGAATGTTGGTTTTCCCCCGCAAATTCCAACCCGCTATACTGTTTTGAATGATTACATCAGGAACATTTTCCGCAGAAGAAAACCTTTCCCATGCAGCCGTGCCTACATGCATGTTGAGTCTCGCGCTAACAATATATTTATCATACCATTTATCACTCCAATGCTCGATTGCCCCTCGATCATATGCATTGACTTCCATTTTTCTTTTTTTCAATTGCTCCACTATCGAAGCGGTAAATCGTTCAACACCTCCGATATTCCCTGGCTTAATATCAGACAC
>DATMYT010000276.1:0-4221 GCA_035560855.1 Negativicutes bacterium
GCAATAATCCCAGCGTGTAAGGATGGCAAGGGCTTGAAAAGAGCTCCTTGACTGGCGCCGACTCGACAATTTGCCCGGCATACATGACTAGCACTTTGCGGCAAATACCGGCGACAACCCCGAGGTCATGGGTGATTAGGACGATGGAAGTATTTAACTCTTGATTTAGCTTTTTCAGTAGATCAAGAATTTGTGCCTGCACTGTGACATCAAGAGCCGTCGTCGGCTCGTCGGCGAATAAAAGCTTGGGATTGCAAGCCAAGGCCATGGCAATCATGACGCGTTGCCGCATGCCGCCACTAAGTTGATGCGGGTATTGGCGAAGCCGGGAAGCGGGATCGGCTATGCCGACGAGACGAAGTAGCTCTTCAGCTCGAACCCGCGCTTCCGAAGCAGGTAATGACTGGTGTTCAAAAAAGGGCTCCATTAGTTGGGCACCAATCGTGAGCACGGGGTTCAGCGAAGTCATGGGGTCCTGAAAAATCATGCTCATTGAGTTTCCACGCAGCTTTCGGGCTTCCGTTTCAGGAAGTTTCAGCAGGTCTCGGCCGTCGAACCAAGCCTCCCCAGCGCAGACTTCCCCAGGCGGAGACGGAATGATTCCCATAATGGCGCTAGCGGTGACAGTTTTGCCACAACCGGATTCACCTACGATGCCTATAATATCACCGGCGGAAAGCTCGAAGTCAACGCCGCGCAGGGCATGCACCACGCCTGCATACGTTCGGAATTGGACGTGAAGATTTTTTACAGTCAGAAGAGTAGTAATAAAAATCGATCCTTCCCACATCAAAGTCGGAGATGCTTGTGAAGCTATCGGCGCATACGCGGGTCCAACGCATCACGAAGTCCGTCGCCGAGAAAATTAAATCCCAACATAGTCAAGCTGATCGCTACAGCGGGTGAAAGCAGTTGAAACGGATAGGAACGAAGCGTGACGACCCCTTCGGAAGCCAACACTCCCCAACTGGCCATGGGTGCGGATACTCCCAGACCGATAAAACTGAGAAACGCTTCAATGAAGATAGCTTCCGGAATGGACAGCGTCAGAGTCACGATGATCGGTCCAAGACTGTTTGGCAAAAGATGGCCGAAGATGAGGCGCTGGTGACTGGCACCAAGCACACGTGCGGCCAGAATGTACTCCAGTTCCTTCAGGCTAAGCACTTGAACACGGACGATACGAGCCATGCGAAGCCAGTACACCAGGCCGAGCGCGATGAATACGTTCAGCAGACCGGGCTTCAGTACGACCATCAGTAGAATTACATACAAAAGCAGTGGAATACCGTAAAGAATATCAACGATCCGCATCATAACGCTGTCGATTCTTCCGCCAAAATAACCGGAAATTCCGCCATAGAGAACACCGATGCCAAGGTTGATAAGGCTGGCAACGATGCCGATTGATAGGGAAATCCGTGCACCGTAACAGACTCGGGTCGCCAAGTCGCGTCCCAGGTTGTCGGTGCCGAACCAGTGGGAGGCGGAAGGGGGCTGATTGGCATCGGTCAGAGATTGGTCGGAGTAGGAATAGGGAGACAACAGGGGGCCCAGAATGGCCAGTAGGCTGATGATGATAATTATGCTCAGCCCAGCCATGGCCGCTCGATTTTTTTTCAATCGCATCCAGGCATCCTGACGAAATCCAATATGCGGACGTAACGCTTTTGTTTCGGTTGCAGAATTGATTTTCAGCGGTGAGAAGTCCATCAGTGATTGTCCTCCCCACCCATTTTAATTCGTGGATCAAGCCAGACATATGCCAGATCGACGAAGAAATTCATCAAAACTAGAATGAAGCTGTAAAAAATAGTGATTCCCAAAATCACTGTGTAATCGCGATTATAGATGCTGGTGACAAAGTGACGGCCAAGGCCTGGAATAGCAAAGATGGATTCAATGACAAAACTGCCGGTAAAAATGGCGGCAATCATTGGTCCTAGATATGTGACAACTGGCAACAACGCATTTTTTAACGCATGGCGCCACAAGATAGTAAATGGGGATAGGCCCTTGGCCCGTGCGGTACGGATATAATCCTGCGATAAGACGTCTAACATACTGGACCGTGTCAATCGGGCGATAAAAGCAGTGGGCATGCCCGCAAGCGCGATTGCCGGCAGAATGGTAAATTCAGGAGCTCCCCACATTGCAGCCGGGAGCAAATTAAGCCAGAGAGCAAAAATATAGATGAGAACAGTAGCCAGAATAAAACTGGGAACGGAAATACCAAAGGTAGCCAGCAACATGACCAGATGATCCGGCCAGCGGTTCTGGTACAGCGCGCCAGCCATACCTGCGGGGATGCCGATCAACACGGACAGTGATACTGCAACCATTCCAAGTTCAGCAGAAACAGGAAAACTCTCGGCAATGATCTCGTTAACTGTGCGAGATTCGTATTTGAAGGAAGGGCCGAGATCGCCTTGAAGCAAATTGCTAAGGTAATCCATGTACTGTTTGGAGAGGGGATCGTTGAGATGGTAGCGGGCTTCAATGTTTTTCAGTACGGCTTCAGGTAAAGCCTTTTCCGCAGTGAAGGGCCCACCCGGAATGGTGTGCATCAGCACAAAAGTAGCAGTGATGATGACCCAAAGAACTAGCGTCATCGAAAGAAATCGACCGATTATAATCTTAATCACAGGATATCACTCCACATAGGCCTCCTTGAAATAAACATGTCCAAGCACTGAGCGATGGTAACCTTTTACATTGGGCTTCACCATGGTCACCCGGGTATAAAAATATAAAGGAGCGATGGCCGCATCCTCAATCAGAAGCTTTTCTGCTTCATGCATCGCTTTCATTCGAATTTCTTGATTGCCGGTAGATTTCGCCAAGCGGACGAAATTGTCATACTGTGGATTCTTATAATGGGAATCATTATTGCCGCTACCCGAATCAAACATATCGATGAAAGTCATAGGATCGGCATAGTCTCCGATCCAGCCGTGCCTGGCGATCTGATAATCTCCTTTGCTGCGGTTGTTGATAAACACCTTCCATTCCTGATTGGAAAGCGTGATGTTGACGCCGAGGTTCTTCCGCCACATTTCCTGGAGCGTTTCGGCGATGGCTTTGTGAACATCATTGGTATTGTAAATTAGTTCAATAGGAGGCAAACCCTTTCCGTCGGGATAGCCGGCTTCGGCCAACAGTTGTTTGGCAGTTTCAATATCGCGATCCTTAAAAAAATCTCCGCCTACGGTCCGGAAGTCAACTGTTGGCGAGGCATCGGCCATCCCCGGCGGTACCCAAGCCAGCGCAACTTTTTGCTCGCCTTTGGTTACATTTGTGATGATAGTCTGTCGGTCAATGGCAAGCACTAACGCTTTGCGAACTTTTACGTTGTCCAGGGGGGCTCTTGTGACATTGAACGAAAAGAAATAAGTGCCAAGATACGGGGAAATCATCAGCCGTCCATCTTTTTTGAGCCGTGGATACTCGGAGGGAGGTGCATTTTCACCCATGTCAATTTGATTATTGTCGAACATGGAAATTTCTGTGCTGCCGGATTCGGTCAGGATAAAATCAATTTTGGGCATTTTTACTTTGGCAGCATCCCAGTAGTGTTCATTTTTTACGAGTTCAATGCGGGAATTGTGGATCCATGCGGTAATTTTGAATGGACCGTTGCCGATAATAGTCTTGGGATCGGCAGCCCATTTTGGATTGGCTTCAACAATCCGTCGAGGTACGGGATAGAGAGTGTGAAAAGCAGTAAGCGCCAAAAAATAGGCGGTAGGCTTTTCCAGCAGGACTTCCAGTGTTCGGTCATCCAAAGCTTTGACTCCGACAGTATCTGCGGTAGTCAAGCCTTTGTTGAAGGCTTCACCGTTTTTGACGTAAAACAACTGATACGCATACTTGCTGCCGAATTCCGGGGCCAGGGTCGTTTTCCAAGCGTATTCAAAGTCATAAGCAGTCACAGGATCGCCATTGGACCATTTGATGCCAGAGCGCAAGATAAATTTGTATTTTAGGCCATCAGGGCTTATCTCCCATTTTTCGGCCATTGCAGGAATAGGATTGTTTTTGGTGTCTAATGTGGTCAGCCCTTCAAATAACTGCGCTTCCACCGTAGATTCGGGAATACCTGCAGACTTGCGGGGATCAAGCGTTTCAGGTTCAGTACCAACCGAATACCGCAGGTATTTTGGGCCGGATTTGCCGCCGCAGCCTATAACCGACAGAAGGAAAACAGCTATAAATAACATG
>DATMYT010000277.1:0-4134 GCA_035560855.1 Negativicutes bacterium
TGCCGGTGTTGATGGCTGCGCCATTATGATACAAGGTTACCCGTACATCGGCAAGATCAACGGTAGTCGGATCAATTTCCTGTCCCAGAATAAATTGCCGGGCGGAAACATTACAGGCAATCAAATCCTGCGCCTTGAGCAGCTTCATATCGGTCACGCCCAAATCCGGCACTTCAATCGAGGGTAGCACCGCCCTGATTTTAGGCCGCAGCGAGGCAATGTCCGGCACGGTCTCCCGGATCGGCTCGCCGATGATGAACGCCACCTCGGTTTCCAGCATCAAGGCCCCGTAGCGGGAACGTTCCAGCACTGGACTGCCGGTGAGTTTACCCGATTCCAGCAGCACACCGGTTACGGGTGCATTCATGCCAAAGCGTTTTTGCACGCCAGCCGCAGTCAAGCCGCCCTTAAACCCGGCGATTTTGTCGCCCCCCGCCAGCTTCATGGTAATATAGGTTTTTTGCACCTGATAGGCGCCGTCTACCGTCAAGTCTGGGTAGCTCTGCGTCAACAAGGGGATCAGTTGCCGGTCATATTCCGCCCGGATCAGCATCGTAGCCCCATCCGCAGGCATCGCCCCTTCTGCCATCGGCAAACTGAACAGTAGCGCCAGTATCAGCACGAGTCCCATTTTTTTCATTGGTATCCCTCCCTGTTTTTTTAATAACCGGAACGGATTACGCGGCCGGTTTCAGCATCGCACCCCGCAGATCCTGCAGCCTATCGTCAAGTTTGATGTTCAGTGTACCGGCTTTTTTGATGGCATCCGCCAAAGCATCCCGCAAGGGAATAAAGGTGTCGGTCGTATTGCGTCCTTGTTTGAGCATGGTAAATTCATCGCCGCCCGCCGCCATGAAGTCGTTGGTCACAATCCGGTAGGTCGCGGACGGTTCCAGCAGTCTGCCGTCAGACAAGCGGACTTCTATGAGCTGCTCCCCATAGGGACGGCTGGAGTCGATCACAAGTTTCAGTCCTGAGTACTGTACGGTTCCGGCTTTGCCGTTGATTCCGTGGTTGAGGACTTGCAGCACTTGCTCGCCGGTGAGGTCCATCGTGACGAGAGTATTATCGAACGGCATCACTTCATACAGGTTTCCCATGGTGATCGCGCCAGCCGGAATGCTGGTCCGCAGGCCGCCGCCATTCTGGAAGGCAATATCCGCCTTGGCAGTCTGCCGCAGCACATCACTCGACCACTGCCCCAACACTGACAATTCATTGCGGTCATGCGACAAGTCCGCCACGGTGCGTCCGAGAGGCACGTTCTTGACCGGTGCGATTTCCCACTGGGAACGCTCTACGATAGCCCCGATCTCCGGATCAGCTTTGGCGTCCTTTATCGGCGTCTCCATGGATTGCACGTAACTTGCGATGATTTTTTGTTCGCGACGCGAATAGACAAAGCTGATTTTCCCTAATGCCCGACCGTTGTAATAGGCTTGCACTACGGGAATCCCATCCACTTTACCTGCGACGGTTTGATGGGAATGACCACTGACCACTGCATCGATTCCCGGTGTAGATTGTACCATCTTGGCTGCATCGCCGACCACTTGCCCCGTCGCCTTGTCACTATACGACGCTAAGTGTGACAATACGATAACCAGTTCCGCTCCCTGCTGCCGGACCACTGGCAGGAGCTCCTTTACCACGGTTGACGGATCGCGAAACTCAAAAGGCGCCACAATCTTCGGCCCTGTAGTGTAGGCGGTTTCCGGCGTTACAATGCCAATGACGGCAATCTTCACGCCACAACGCTCCAGCATCACATAGGGCTGCACAAAACCAAGCCGTCCTTTGGAATCTTTTTCGCGGACATTCGCCGATACATAGGGAAATGTTGATTCCAAGGCCCGTGCCTGCAGCTTGTCCAAGCCCCAGTCAAATTCATGGTTTCCGAGCGTCATCGCATCAAGATGCAACGCGTTCAGAACTTCAACGACGGTTTTCCCATACAATAAATTGGAGTCCGGACTTCCCTGAAACATATCTCCGGCACTGAGAAAAACCGTGCCATAAGGATTTTTCGCCCACTCGCTGCGCACGAAGGCGCCCAGTTTTGCGGCTCCCGGATTGCGCCCCGACTCGAGCAGCGCTCCATGAAAATCATTGACCGACAAGATATCGATCCCGACAATCCCCGGCATTTCGGCTGCCAACGACACGCCAGTCCACGAAGTAATGCACAGTGAAACTACCAGCAACAGGCCGATGACTCCACGACTTGTTTTCAAATGATTCCCTCCCCGGTTCTTCCGCGTTATAATGATTGCTATAAGATGAAGTTTCCACGGGTGCGAGGGCATTTCCTGCCTGCTCCTGCCGCTACGCGCCGATTTTTGAAAAACGGTTTGATTATGGGGAGGATTTCTTCGTATGGATCAGAACAAAAGGTACGAGTTCGTGCTTATCAACGCCAACATTCACACGCTTGACCCCGCGACGCCTCACGCAACGGCGTTGGCTAGCGCAGGCGGGCGCATTCTCGCTGTGGGGGCAGACGCGGACATGCTGGCGATTGCTGCACGGGACATGCCGAATGCGTCAATCCTCAATCTGAACGGCAAGACGGTATTGCCGGGTTTCATCGATTCCCACACTCATTTTCTCGCCGGCGGGTTTTCGCTGCAGGCGGTTGATCTGCATGGCAGTAGCGGCCCGGATGACTTTGTCCATCGTATTGCCGCACGAGCGCAGGTGACTGCGCCGGGGCGCTGGATAACCGGCGGCGGTTGGGATCAGGAAACATGGCCGGATGCGCCGCTGCCCCATAAAGACTGGATCGACGCCTTTACCGACGAAATTCCCGTTTTTGTCAGCCGCATTGATCTACATGTCGGGTTAGCCAACAGCGCTGCGCTGCAAGCAGCCGGCATTACCGCCGATACTCCCGATCCTGTCGGCGGCGAGATCTATCGCGACCCGGAGACTAATGAGCCCACCGGCATTTTGAAAGATTCCGCCATTCGCATGGTGGAAGCTGCCATGCCCCGCCCAACGGCGGAGGAACAAGGCGTAGCGCTTTCTCTGGCGCTGAAGCAGGCTGCTTCCCACGGCGTCACCTCTATCCACGATGTCACTGACTGGGGAAATCCGAGTTGGAGCGAATGGGCTTTGTTTCAAGAATTTCGACGACGCGAAGATCTGACCTGTCGCATCTACGCCCGTTTGCCGCTTATTGACTGGGACCGGCGCTCGGCTGATTTTCCTCCTTTTCAGACCGGTCCGGCGGCAGATCCCTGGCTGCGGTTTGGTGGCCTAAAGGGATTTACCGACGGGTCCCTGGGTGGTCGCACCGCGTACTTTTTCGAGTCGTATGCCGACGCTCCCGGTTACTGCGGCCTATTGCAGGAAGAAATGTTGCCTGAGGGCGCGATGGAACGACGCATCCGCGAAGCAGACGCCGCCGGGATTCCCGTGTCCGTGCACGCAATCGGCGACCGTGCCAACTCTATCCTGCTCGATATTTTTGATCGGGTTGCTACCGCCAATGGCCCGCGGGACCGACGTCCGCGGGTCGAGCACGCTCAACACTTGAAAGAACGAGATATTGCTCGAATGGCGCAGCTTGGCGTTATCGCTTCCATCCAACCCGCCCATGTCATCGACGACGGAGGCTGGGCCGAGCGGCGCATAGGGCCGGAGCGCTGTCGTTTCACTTATGCGTTCCGCTCATTAGCGGATGCCGGCGTGCGGCTGGCCGGAGGCTCCGACTGGACGGTAGCCCCTCTGGACCCGCTCTTAGGCATTCATGCCGCAGTAAATCGCAACACCGCCGATGGCCGCTTCCCGAATGGCTGGCACCCCGAGCAGAAGCTGACAATCGCGCAGGCCATTGACGATTTTACGATTCATGCCGCGTACGCCGAATTCGCCGAGGCCGAAAAAGGCTCGCTCAGTCCGGGAAAATTCGCCGATCTTGTCGTCCTGTCGGACGATCCCTATCGCGTGGAGTCTTCCTCCATCAAAGATATCACCATTCTGTTGACGATAGCCGGTGGTCGTGTCGTATATGAGAGACCCTGAGTACTTGCGTCAAACCAATTGTTAACACAAAATTCATGCGCAAGCATTGCTGAATAAAGGAAATTTCGAACTAACAGCGTATAATTACAATTGGGATCATAATATTTT